>CAZFDW010000159.1:6154-12119 GCA_964517865.1 uncultured Chitinophaga sp. | reverse complement strand
ATCCTCGGCAGCCCGGCATCCCAAGCTCTAAGGGCACGCTGCACGGTTAGAGCGTTATTTTGTAGGCCGGACCAAGCGAAGCGCAGTTCCGGCAGGTGTCTGGTATACTCTGCGCGGCCAGGACTGAGGGACGTGTTGTTGAGTGAGCCGCAAGGCGCTAGCCTAATGGCACTTGGTTTAGAAAGTAGCAGGCACTTTCCAAGTGCCGTAGCCCTGAAAATCACTGAGAATGCGGACGGCACACGGAGTGTGCCTGCTACTTTTGATGTAAACCAAGTGCCATTGGGCGCTAGCTGCGGGTTATGCATTCGGTCAGCACCGGCGGCTAGCGCCTTGCCGCTCACAAAACCTCAAATCTGACCGCGCGGAGTGCAGCTGCCGGAACTTCGCTACGCTTGGTCCGGCCTACCTGTTTTCCAGCAAAAGGGTCTACCATGTCGATTCCCCGGAAATTCTCGATTCGTGCACGCGGCGCCAGTTTCTCGCATGCGCTGCGAGGCCTGCGGTTCATGATGCAGTCGCAGCACAACGCCTGGCTGCACGCGGCGGCGACAATGGCTGTTTGTGTCGCCGCCGCAGGGTTTCAGATTACCCGAGTCGAATGGTGTCTGATCGTGCTGTCGATGATGAGCGTCTGGACCGCTGAAGCGTTTAATACCGCATTGGAGTGTTTGACGGACCTGGCAAGTCCCGAGCTTCATCCGCTGGCTGGCAAGGCGAAAGACGTCGCCGCCGCCGCGGTTTTAATCACGGCCGTCGGAGCAGCCACGATCGGGACCGTTATCTTCATCCCGCATTTGTGGACGATGACAGTCAGTTCTCCATGACTTCCTTTTCTTTACCTGCCGCGCGGTCGTTTATAATGTTTTCGTATTTCTTTGTCAGTTCCTGAACTTGATCTTTTGCATGTTTACAGTCATCTTCAGACATCGACTTGTCTTTTTCGGAATTGTCCGCGTTCTTGTTCGCATCGCGACGAACATTGCGAATTGCGACGCGGGATTCTTCGGCAAGATCCTTGATGCGACTTGCCATCTGCTTTCGACGTTCCGTCGAAAGCGGCGGGACATTCAGACGGATCACGCGGCCATCGTTGTTCGGTACCATCCCGAGTTCACTGGCCGTGATGGCTTTCGCAATTGCTTCCAGGATGCTGGTATCAAATGGCCGGATCAGAATCTGCTGAGGTTCCGGCACACTGATGTTTGCAATTTGCTTCAGCGGTGTCGGTGAACCGTAGTATTCAACACGGACCGAATCTACCAGCCCTGGATTTGCTCTCCCCGTGCGAATGCCCTTTAACGCATTGGCCAGCACGTTCGCGGCTTTTTCCATACGCTCTTCGGCATCCATCAGGATTTCGTCCTGGTCCATTCCTGTCACTCCCGGCAAGTCTGCAATTAATCTTCAGGCGGAATCGTAGTTTCCCTGCGTGCAAGGTCAAGCGGCATCGCATCAACTAAACGGCTGGCCAGTTTGTCAATTTACAGTAGGGTGTGTGCAGCGAAGCGGAACACACCTCTGTGGATTTGCTTCAGCCATGGTGCGTTGCGCTTCGCTGCACGCACCCTACGGGAGTCGCAGATCGCAAACTGGTCAGCCGTGTCATCAACTACGGTTTCCGAATAAAATGCTCCGCGAAACTTCGGACGTGATGTCCATTCAACACATGGAATATTCGCAGTTTTTCGATCGTCGCCGCACCAAAGCGACTCAGCGGAACATGCACAATCTTCTTCTTGTATTTGTTGGCCAGACGCCGCCATCCGGCCCCCGGAGGCTGATAGCTCATCAGAGCCACATGCCGTTCTGTCGAATAATGCAGGCCCGCTGCCAGCAGACGTTCTTCCAGAGTATCCACAAAATCAAACTGCGGGTCTCGCCAGATATCCTGAATCGGTCGAGGTGGGAACAGAAACATGCAACCACCGTAGCGTGCCAGTGCGATACCAGGGCCGACCATTTCTTCAAGAAAACTGGTGGCGAACAGCGCCAATGTCGATTCGTCATGATGCTCAGCGTGCCATGTAATGCGCCATGGATATTCGCGCGGATCCGCTGGTGAATCAAACAGCATCACCACACAGTCAATCTTGCCTCGCGCGGGTGGAAACACTTTAACGTGCAGTTCACCCACGTGCCAATTGCGCAGGGTCTCTCGAATATCGAGCCCGTCTTTCATGCTCGAGGTGAATTTTTCGGTCTTCGCGAGGTCATTTCCGATCAGATCGAGAGCCACATCCTTAACATGCGTTCGGAAGCGTTCGATGGAAACGTCTTCAGGAGGCCAGCTGCATTGCCCAAAGGGATTCCAGGACTTCTGCCATTCGATCTTTGACTTCAGATCGGGCCGTGCATTCAGGCGACAACTTCGCCAGACGACCGGATGTCCAGGCAGACGGCTGACAGGTTCCAGTTCGGTACCGTCGGGCAGTAAGACGCGATCCACCCCAAATCTCGCTTCGGGGAAATTTGCTGGTGGAGCAAACGGATAGTCGCGAGCCGATTCTGCCACATGGATCGCAAACTGATCTCCGGCCGTCTGTTGCGCCGCAACGACAAGCGTGTACAGATCCGGCGTGAACCGTCGTTCCATGAGCGACAGGTTTCGGATGTACTTGAGACAATTCAGCAGGAGAAACGGAGTGATCCGCCGCGCGCGGGATTTGAATTCTTCACGGTACTTCCCTCGCGCATAAATCAGCAGCGATTTGATCCCGTCAATCGACATGTTCTCATCGTCATCCAGATCAACGCGCGCCTGTTCGTACTGCCCTGTGATAAAAGGCAGTTCGCCTAATACGAACGCCAGTGTTCGTGGTGACACACTGTAGGTTTCCGGCGATATCTCTGACCAGTCGGGATCTGCCGGCCGTTCGGTCGCCCTGTTGAATGCATCCCGCACCCATGGCCAGTCCATGATGTTGCAAAGACACAGGACGGATTCAAACCGCGACGATAAGCGATGAAGTTCGCTGGCCATCCAGTTGATCCGCGTCTGTTGCTCTTCATCTTCCGGAGCGGGCAACGCCGGCAACACGGCCGCAGCAAACTGTTCCGGCCTGACACGTTTCAAAGCGTAGGGATCTGGTAACACAGCAGAGCGAGGCACATAGCGATCTGTTTCGATGTCGATAAAGGCGCGGACCATGCGTTCCTGTCGCGCGATGCGCAACGCTGCGATCACAGGTTGACAGGGATCAATCGGGACGTAACTGGCCACGGGACGTTCAATCTCTTCGGCCTCGGTTTCGCGTCCAGTTTCGAAGTCGGTCTGCATCCCGCTGAAGGCCGTCACCGGCTCGCGTTGCAGGACCACTGAGACCACAGGCAAACGTTCGACTGCCGCTTCGACGTCCTGCTGAAACGACGGCGGCAGCGGCACGGCAAGGCATGCAAATTTGTGAGACAACATCAATCGCCGCACTTCAACCGCAAAATCACCACTTCCGTGAATGACAGGAAACAACGTAATATTGCGACCAAGTGTCAGGACTTCGGAGACGGCGTTCATGGGCATTCTGCAGAAAGAAAGCAAACGAAAGTTCACAGTCGTGATGGTACGCATCGGCAGCTCAGAAAGGAAGTGCGCAAGGCATGGCACCCAACATGGCGGATTTGCTGGTCCGCAGCTCCCCAGCCCAGACTGTTTGCATTAAATTTCGAGAAGGTGCGAAGCTGAACTTTGATTCCCCGCACGGACCCGCGATGCTGGCAACGAGTCTGTCTGAATACCGCTGTCTCTGTGAGCGGCAAGGTGCCAGCACAATGGCACTCGATTTGCGACTTTCGTTGATTCAGTGTCGCCTTTTGCTCCGCAAAAGTCGCGTTACTTTCGCAGAGCGAAAGACGACACTACATTAAAGCGAGTGGCATTGGGCTAGCGGGGTGTGGATTTAATGCAGGTTGTGGCGTTTTCGTTTAACGGCTAGCCGTAGGCGTCGGTGTTTTCCATGACTATCGCCTTCGGCTTGCCGTTAAACGATTCAATCAACCGCCCGCTAGCGCCTTGCGGCTCACAAAATCGGTGTATCTGGACAGACTCCTGGGATTCGCTCAACCAAAATGACCCACTACCGAGACAATCTCAACATCCTGCGCCGCGCGTTTCCGCAACCGGTTTCTGATCAGGAACATGATGCGTGGTTCGTATTTTCGGTCCTGCGAGCGCTGGATCGAGTGGATAAGATGAAATCGCAGCGGCCGATTCTGGGTGAGCCGAAGGAAGTCAACTTCGCGGCGGCCGTTGAATCGCGAGTTGCAGATGCCATGAGTACTGTCGAGCTGGTCTCACGCGATCTGGTGGATCACCTGGAAGGTATGTTCATCTGGGGGCATCCCAGAGCACAAGTGAACGTGATCAACCCGCCGTGTATTCCGGGGATCCTCGGAACCCTGCTGCCGGCCATCTACAACCCGAATCTCTGCAGCGAAGAAGCGAGTCACGGCGTCGCACTGGCCGAAGCGGAAGTGGTCAGCATGACGGCGGCATTGATGGGCTACGATCCCGCAAAGTCGAGTGGCGTGTTTACGTTTGGCGGAACAGGAACGCTGCTGTACGCGATTCGCATGGGGATTGAAAAAGCACTGCCGGGGACCATGCAGACCGGGATGAGCCGTGATCTGCCCGTTGTCGTCTGTTCCGATCAGGCCCACTATGCCGCAAAAACAGCGGCATCCTGGCTGGGCCTGGGCCTGAACAATGTGGTCAGCATCTCGACCGCACCCAACAATGAAATCAGAACCTGTCTGCTGGAAACAGAATTGCGACGACTGCTCAAAGAAGGTCGTCGCATTGCGTGTATCATCGCCACCATGGGAACCACTGATGCGTTCGGTCTGGATTCACTGGAACAGATTCATCAGATTCGCGACGACCTGGTCCGAGAATTCTCGCTGGACTACGTGCCTCAGCTTCACGCTGACGCCGTCATCGGCTGGGCGTGGAGCGTCTTCAGGGACTACGACTTCGGCCAGAACTCGCTCGAGTTCCCGGATCGAACGCTGCGCGCCCTCGCGGGAGCAAGCCGACGGATCAGGCATCTGCATCTTGCGGATTCGATTGGCGTCGATTACCACAAGACCGGCTTCGCGCCGTACATCTCCAGTGCCTTCTTTGTGAAAGACGCACGGGACCTGCAGCTCCTGTCTCGCGATCAGGCGACCACACCGTATCTGTTTCAATCCGGCGAATACAATCCGGGGCGATTTACACTTGAGACCAGCCGCTCCGGCAGTGGCCCGATGGCAGCCCTCGGCGCGCTGCAGTTGCTTGGCAAGACGGGACTTCGGACCCTGCTTGGGCACCTTGTCACAATGGCCGAAACGCTCCGGAATCGCCTCTCGGCTCAGCCAGCCATCAGCGTGATGAATCCGGAGAACTTTGGCCCGGTGACACTTTTTCGTGTCTACCCCGACAGCGTTGATACGTTTGAATTCCCAAGGCTCGAACAAACCAACGCCGACTATGCTCCGGAGCTTCATGCATACAACGAATACAATCGCCGCGTGTTTCAGATCGTCCATGCCGAAGCCATGCGCGGCGACGGAGTCGTGCTTTCGATGACCGATCGTTTTCGGGAAACCGATTACGGTCAACCCGTTGTCGCGCTCAAGTCCTACATTATGAGCCCATTTTCCGATCAGCAATACGTCCAGGCCGTTATCGACTCCATCGAACGGGCCAGAAAACAAGTCGAGTGATTTTGCTGCCGCGTTCGGTATAATGCCGCAGTCGTGCTCTGTCACGCATTCATTGATGGGTCGTGTGCCACTGGCTTTGCCAGTGCTCGCAATCTGCAGGAAGCACTGGCAGAGCCAGTGGCACACATCAAAACACGACTGGCAGAGCACTCGTCCGGTCGAACATCTTATCTGAATCAGCATTGTGAGAATTTTCGTGAGAATCACCTGTCACCTGGCGAACAGCCTTGCCATTCTGTATTCGATGTTCGGCGTCGTTTCT
>CAZFDW010000159.1:0-6054 GCA_964517865.1 uncultured Chitinophaga sp. | reverse complement strand
CTGTCACCTGGCGAACAGCCTTGCCATTCTGTATTCGATGTTCGGCGTCGTTTCTTCTGCACAGGATGCCGCGACTCCACCCACCGAGGTCCCAGCTGTCGCAGCCACAGAATTTGTCTATCCGCTGGCGGTCACCGCTCAGGCTGACGGCGTGATTTACGTCGCTGACAGAAATCTGCCCGGAATCTGGAAAGTCGCAAACGGACAGAAGTCCATTTACTTTCAGGGTTCAAAGAAATTCCGCACACCACTGAACGCCGTCCGATGTCTGGCCATCGATCATCAAGGCAAGCTTCTGGCAGGTGATTCATCCACACGCGATGTCTATCGCTTCGATGACGCCGGACAGCCGCAGCCTCTGACCAGTGGCTGGATTGGCATCCCGATGGCGATGGCCGTGGCACCTGATGGCACGATCTATACAGCGGACATCGAACTGCATCGCATCTGGAAGATGCCTGCCGAAGGTGCCAAAGAACCCACCGAGTTTGCTGTGATCAACTCACCGCGCGGTCTCACGATTGATCCGGACGGCAACCTGTGGGTACTTTCCACATCCAGCAAGCAGGGACAGATTCAAAAAGTCACGCCGGACGGAACGATTGAGCCGTGGATCAAAGATCACCCGTTCAATCTGCCACACAACATTGTCCGCATGGACGACGGAACGTTCTTCGTCACCGACAACTACGAACACGCCGTCTGGAAAATCTCCGCTGATGGCAAGCCAGAAAAATTCGTTGCAGGCGAACCACTTGACCGTCCGGTTGGTCTGTGTCGCAGTGGTGAAAACCTGCTCATTGCTGATCCCCACATCCGCACCATTTTCTCGCTGGCCCCGGATAAGTCGCTGACTGTGGTTGTGAGATCTCCGGTGGATCCACCAGTGGCCGCGAAGCCATAATTCAGACCCATGACGACCGCTCAACATTATCTGAAGCAACATTTTGGGTACGATCAGTTTCGCTTTCCGCAGGCTGAGATCATTTCCCACATCATGGCTGGTCAGCATGCGCTCGTGATTATGCCTACTGGCAGCGGGAAGTCGCTTTGTTTCCAGATTCCGGCACTGATGCTGGCGAGAAAACAGACGGCGGCAGCAGAGAGCGACACTCGGCGGCGGCCGTTGACGCTTGTACTTTCGCCGCTCATTGCACTGATGAAGGATCAGGTGGATTCCCTGCAGGCAGCAGGCGTTCCGGCGACGTTTATCAATTCATCTCTCAGCAAGCGCGAGCGGGAGACACGTTACAAGGCCGTTGCCCGCGGCGACTATTGCCTGCTGTACGTGACGCCCGAACGATTTCGCAAGGCTGAATTTCTGGATGTGATCGCTCAGCGGGACATCCGACTGCTGGCGGTGGACGAAGCGCATTGCATCAGCGAATGGGGGCATGACTTTCGACCGGACTACACACGTGTGGCGGAGTTCCGCGCGATCATCGGCAACCCCGTCACCATGGCGCTCACAGCGACTGCGACTCCGGAAGTTCAGCGGGATATTGTGGCTCAACTGGGCCTGCACAGCGACGAGATGCGGATGTTCCACGAAGGCATTGATCGCCCGAATCTTGACCTGCGCGTTGCAGATATCTGGGACGCCGACGAAAAACAGGAATCGATGATGGCGGTCTTTGATCGCTGGCTGACACCCGGCACGACCGGAAGCGGCATCGTGTACTTTACGTTGATTCGGACGTTGATCGAGTTCAGCGATCGGTTGCAGGCCGAAGGCATCGATCATGTCTGCTATCACGGAGATCTGGAGCGACATGAGCGGCGCGCCATTCAGGACGATTTCATGAACGGCCGGTCGCGGTTGGTGCTTGCGACGAATGCGTTCGGGATGGGTGTTGACAAAAACGACATCCGCTTCGTCATTCATGCTGACATTCCCGGCTCGATGGAATCCTACTATCAGGAGATCGGTCGCGCGGGAAGAGATGGGTTGCCGGCAGAATGCGTATTGCTTTACGATCAGCGGGATCTGAATACGCGAATGGAATTCATTCGCTGGACGAATCCGGATGCCGAATTCTGCGAGCGCACTTATCATCATCTTGAGCACAGTACCGAACAGATCCGGGCGTTTGGTCTGGACTGGCTGCGTGAACGGCTTTGCGATCGGCAGCGGCATGATCGTCGAGTCGAAACGGTTCTCGGATTGCTCCAGCGGTATGGTGTCATTGAAGACGAAATCGATCTGTCGAATCTGGAGGTCCTGGGTCCGCTGCCGGAACCATTGCGTGATCAACAGGCCCGCGCAGCCAAGCTGCTGCGCGATCAGAAGAAGTTGTACGCTTTAGTGCAGTATGTGCAGAGTGAGGATCGGCGGCAATTTATTCGCGATTATTTTGGTGTCGCATGAGCAATCGTCGGGATACAGGACTGATCGCTTCCATTATGCTGGTGCGGCAGCAGGCCGGGCGAATTCGTGATTTGAAGGGCTTTCGCAAAGGACACCAGATTCCGGCGGATGTCTCGGAACATACGCAGTCATTCGTGGGCCGCATTGCGGAAGAAGATCTGCGTCTGGACCTGGACGAGCGTTTTGAAGAATTCCGGCGGCAGTTGAAGTTTCGGCGAACGGAAATCTCTGTGACCGATCCGCTGTCCGGCGTGGGTCAGATTTCAACACCGTGGTTCGATTACCAGGTGTCGGTGATTCATGACGCAAACGATGCGACAGCCGTGATCTGGCGGCGGCAGCTGTCAGAGTTCCGGCAGATTGACAAGCTGGATTCAGCGGAACTGGCGGCGGTCTTCGGCACGACATTCGACACAGTTGAACTGTCACCACCGGCAGCGATAGACATTGCCGCATTGATCGATCACATTGAAGACGAAGCGGACGAGCGAATCAGCCTGGAGTATGACCGGCAGGCGACGTGGTGTGCGGTCACCATTCGCGGCATTGCCGGTCAGATGAAGTTTACATCGGATCGGATCGCGCTCGTCACTCATCAGGCTCAGCCCCCCGGCAAGCTGCTGGATTCATTTTTCAGGGTTCGATCGCGCATCAGTGAAATTCAGGGAACATGATTTAAGATGGCAAAGAAGAAATCACCAACAGACGACGCAGAGACTGACGACTCGCCGGCGCAGGGGCTTGAGGATGCCATGGCTGAACTCGCCTCAATCGTGTCGCGGCTGGAGTCCGGAAAGGAGACGCTGGACGAATCACTGGCGCAGTTTGAACGCGGCATGAAACTCCTTCGCGTCTGTCACAGCAAGCTGGATGTGGCTGCTCAACGGATTGAAATCGTCACACAGTTGTCAGGTGATGGCGAAGTACAGACAGCAGAATTTGATTCGACCGCGACGCTGCAGAAATCTCAGACGTCCGGTCGCTCGCAACGCAAAGTCGCAGCAGCAGATGACGACGATTCCCTGTTATTCTGAGATGATTCCACATCAGATTCTGAACCGCACTGGTTTTATGAAAAGAAATGTCGGTGATCCAGACACTGCGGTAAAGCTACGTGGTGACCAACTCGCGAGGAGCCGCATTACGTATGAACAAACGCGCCGGTTTGTCGATAATAATTTTGTCCAGCACTTTTGCTGTGCAAGGGCCGAGAAGTTCCAAACCAATCAATTCACCTTTGGCTGGGATGCCACGTTTAAGAAAGCATTACTAACATTGGCCGCCGTCAACGTCCTAAGCTCTCAACAGACCCCGTGATTTCCCAGCATCCCACGCGCAATCAGCAGATCGCACCCATGGTAGGTGTTTCCCCACGCCGGTCCGCGCTGTTTTTCCATTGGTGAAAAGTATACCTGCATTTCTGGTTGTGTGTGGTTTAGCGGATATACGGAGCTCAGCGGTCGATTGTTCGTTGGCGATTCTTTTTCAAGAGCCAGCAAGGAGATTAAAGGATTCTGCCGTCGATGCTGAAAGGGACAGTTTTTACGGACAGAGATGAAAAAGGAGTTTCGCATGATACGAACAAAGTGGATTTTGCCCATCGTTTTCTTCCTCCTGCCCGGGGCTTCTCCGGTGCATGCAGGATTGATGGAACTCGAAGATGTTTTCTATTCCTGCAGCGACGCCGACCGTTACGTTCAGGCCAATTTCGCGGGGGCGTTTTCGAATATCGAAAGCGGCGGTTTCAACACAGCCGGGGGTTTTCCCAACACTGGTGGCAGTGACGATTCCGGCGTCGGATTTGGTGGCGCGATTGGGTTGTCGAAATCCTTTGATACCGTGCGCGTACGAACGGAAATTGAGGGAATGTGGCGGCAGGATTCCAGCTACGTCACCGACAGCTTTCCCGGCCCCCCAGGACCAATCACCTTTCTCTATCAGGTGCAGTCAACAGATAACTGGTCGGCAATGTCGAATCTATGGCTTGACGTTCCCGTGGCCGAAGACCTTTGGCTGTATGGCGGTGGTGGCATCGGTGCTGCGGGAATGAATCTCAGTGTGAATGATGGTGTGGTCACCGGTAACAGGACACAAACAAATTTTGCGTATCAGTTCGGAACGGGTCTGATTCTGCCAGTGGGTGCCAACGCAGAGCTGGACCTTGGTTATCGTTTTCTGGATCTCGGCGACACGACAATACCTCTTACTACAGCATTTCCCGCCGGGGATTACACAGCCGACATGGTTTCGCACCAGATCATGTTCTGCGTTCGCCTGTTTGTCCGTTGACATTAACTCACCAGTGTGAATCTGACCCTGCCAGAGTGACACAGTAAGCGTCGATTCGTAGCCAAGGATGTATGTCACCAGCGGTCTCTGGTCAACAGCGGTTTTCGTGCCTGAGGTGCGCCGTTCGGCGGCGCCTCGAGGCTTTGTTGTGAGAGCATTCAGGATGCTGAGACGAATTGAGCCCGGCAGTGATCTGCCGGGCTCTTTGTATTGGTGGATACTGACGATCGTTGAGCCGGAGGCCAGAATGAACTTCCGGATTCAGTGGAAGTCAAACTGCACTTCCACACTGCAGTGAGCCGTCGATTGAGATCACTGGCCAGCGATGGCACAATGTCCCGAATGAATCCGTACTCTCCTCCAACGACGCCACCAGAACCGCGAAAGCCACGTCGGCCATTGACGCCGATGCAGTGGGTCGGAATTATCATCGGGGTACTGATGATCCTGCAACTGCTCGGAATATTAGACGAATAACCTCAGCAGCAAGCCAGACGCCGAACTGCGGGAAATCTTACAGGCATCACGCCAGACACTCACATCGCTGGCTGAGAGGCTCAACGATCGGCCAGACATGCAGGAATCCGTCCGCATTCTGATGCGCCGCGACGACATGCTGGAGACATTTAGCGAGTTGGCTGTGAAAGAACCGGATCTGATGCGGTTGGTTCTTCAGGCGTGCGTTGCGGCGATGGTGAATGTGCAGTGTCCATATTTTTGGGCGAAGTTGAAGCCACAAACAACGCAACGAGTACCGTAATGAGCAATGCACGCGCTGCGTGCATTTGAATTGCGCTCATATGAGTTGACGGCGACAAGGCGTTTTGCACCTTCTGCGAATGTTGTTGCCGCTGTGATTTCTTCTGGAAGTGAAAACCGATCGCCAGCATTCACACGCACCCATTCTTCCTTTAACGCTACCGCTACATTCTCCGGTATACGCACGCCAGATGATTGGGTGTCCCAGTGCATTTCATTGAATGGCGCGTCGTTGAGTCGCGAGCGGGGAATTATTGGTTCAGTTTCAGGATTGATGATCGAATGGAGTTGATACTTCACATACTGACTTCACCGCGCTTGAATGCGTCCGTGAACCCGGCAAGATTCTCCCATTGCCAGCGTTTCGAATTCCATGCGAGAAGGAAGGAAGCCATGTGAGACGTTCGACATGATGGGTTTTGGGCATAACGAATTGCGATCTATGCGGCTGGCATGGATGCAGACGCATCGATCGAGCGTTTACGCATTACTGCGACGCGGCCCGACACTCGGCAGTCTACGCATAGGAAGTTGCGTTGTCACGGTGGCGAGGCGCTAAATGCAGACACATGTCAGGCAGAGGCCGTGCGACACTCCCACTGGTCTCGGTGATTGGCGAGACATGTGGTGGGTGGTGG
>CAZFDW010000158.1:0-12171 GCA_964517865.1 uncultured Chitinophaga sp. | reverse complement strand
GCCAAATGCACCGGGAACTCCCGTATCGGGCTTCATATTCTGAAAGAAACCACTGGGCCCCATCGCCCCGAAACCGTAGATCACAGTCGCCGCGAACGCTGACACAGCGAGCACGCCGGTGACATTGATATTTCCAGTCGCTGACCCAAGCCACGGGAGCGCTCCCAGCAGATTGCAGATCAACACATAAAAGAAACAACTCCAGATGAACGGGAGATACTTATCTGCGGGATGTGAATACATGTTCGTGTTCGCAGCGGCGTAGACATGTGCCTCGCCACCGTGGTCGCCGTGCTTATCAACGTGCAGATTGTCGTGGTGATCTTCGTGATGACCGTGTGAATGATCGCCGATTGTCGGGCGGACTACTTCATCACGAATAAACAGAGCAATCGCTTCCCAGAAATTCCAGAATCGCCCTTTTGCAGGTTGGCCAGATCGGATTCGACGTGCCAGCCCACTGAATACAAACAGCACGAATATGGCCGCAACCAACTGCAGCACCATGAATTTCGTAATCTGCACTCCAAACACAGGCGGCAGCTCAATATCAAGCAGACCGTGACCGTGTGAGTCCATCTGCCCAAACGGAAGATCAAATCCGTTCGCATCCCGAACATGATGAAAATGGTCTTCCTTGTGTTCGGCAAACATCATGTGTCAGAAGAGAATCTTAAGGGAAAAGGAAAAACGCAACGCTCCGAAACAATTTGCCAGTCAGGATTTTTTCCCGAGCGAACTTTTTCTGAGCACAACAACTTCCGTCACCAGAGCCAGAAGGTAAAACCCAACCAGCCAACCAAAGAAATCCACAAAACCGAGTTCAGGACGAAATCTGCGAACCAAGAGAGCAACACTTGCGACTGTAAACAGCCGCACGAGCATCTGAACCGCCATCGCCGTAAATTCGTTGCGAACGATAGCAGCCATCGAAAGAAACACAACAATCCAACCAGGAATGAGACAACAGATCGCTGCGATTGTCATCCACCCGACACCCGCTTGACCCCGCACCATGCGAGCTGGCCAGAAGCAAACCGCCCAGCCAATCGCTACCGCAACAGTCAACCAGAACGCCGACACCAGGCCCGCCCTAAAGGAAGATCCAGTCACTTGGATTGACTCTCCCTGCCATCTGGCTTTTGTGCCTTTTTTCTTGCGGATTCCTGATCCAGTCGTCGCAGGAGTGCCCGAAGAGACACTCCGGCGACGACAAAACCAAAACACGCACCACAAATTGTCAACGCCGGCGTCCAGCCTACCTTGCGATCAAGCCAATAACCAGCCCCCACGAACAATCCCAACGCAAGAGCTGCCGAAAGAATCTCATGTGCCGTGCGATACGCCTGAGCGATCTGTGAAGTCTGCGACCTTCGACGTTGATCCGACCCGGAGTTTCCAAGAGACATCACACAACGTCCCGCCAAGGTCGTTCTCGTCGGCCGCTGCGACGGTTCCCCAGCGCTCGGGCGGGGAGTGTAGAATCGTGACAGAATTGAGTCAAAGTGGCAGGAACTCGACCATTTCATTTCCTGGGATCGGGATGATCGAACGTCTGACGAATCACCCGCATTTCAATCCCCGGCACTTTGCGTCCTTGGCGCAGAGCGATCACGCCGAGGGGGGGTGGAGGTGTCCATGGACACACTGCATCAACCCCCGCTCAACTCCATCGTGCGCTGCGTCTGGGCGAGCAACTGACTCAGGTGATTTGGGATTTCGTAACCTTCCGCGAGTTTCATCTGCTCGACATCGACGGTCCTGCAGACATCTGCCAGATCAATGGCGCGGCAATGCTGGGAAACTTTGATGAGTGTCTGGAATCCCGTTGCAGACTGATGAAGCTGATCAGGCAATAATGCCGAGAGCGCCACCGGGAAGAGTTTGAAGAATTCTGCATGCGTTCCCTGAAGTGTTGATTCCACAGAATGATGAAAGAACATCGCGCACAGCAAGTCGGGGGGGAAATGCCATTGAGCCGCAAAATGCGCTCCGGCCGATGCGTGATCAAAGCCAAAGGTTTCGCGTTCCCAGACGGCCAGGTCCTTCCTTTGCTCTGGCGGCACTTCCAGAAACTGCAGATACTGTTTGTCGTACGTGTTGGTCAGCACCGGCAACAAATAATCCTGAAGCAGACCGCCGAGAAATGCCAGGCCCGGATCCAGCTTCATACGTCTTGCAATCTCACGTGCAAAAAGTGCTCTCTGGAGTGACTCATTCCAGAAGTTCCGTTGGTTGATTAACTTCGTCTTCAGAGCCCGGGTGGCGGCCTTCATACCGACTGCCAGCAAATGCAGACGCGTGGGGTTGATGCCGATATGCACAATCGCATCCCGCACACTGCGAATCGGATTTTGCATTGCATAGATTGCGGAGTTAACGTGTTTGAGCAGTTCAACAGTCAATGAAGCGTCTTTTTCCACGACTGCTGAAATCTCAGTGACGTTGACATCAGGATGGGCAGCTTTCTGCACAAATTCCGTCACGGCGTGCGGCAGCGATGGCAAATCAAGCGACGTCGGAAGCAGTTCTGCTTTTACCGACGCGACCGAAGTGTCGCTCAGTGTCTTCCAGTCAAAAAGTGCAGGGGCTGCAGTTGACACAGACAGCTACGTTTCGTTTCAGAGGCATAATGGTCAAATCATTTTTGTACGATCCATTCGGTACTCGCATCCGAACAGGCCCCTGATCGCAGCAATTGCCCCGGACTTGCCCGTCATCGACTGCAAACGAATGCATCGGCTGCCGTGCCGTGTGACAATTTCGGATTTGACACGTCTGCGGGCTGCGCAGTTTCTACGGGTGGCAACAATGCTCACCTTCGGACGACCGGAGGGAAGTACGGGCTTCCGCTGACTGGCCCTTCAGTCGCCGTACGTCATGCGTCGAAGATGACTATACCCCGCGTGGAGTACAACGGACAGCAAACATCTTTGTTTACCGGGAAAACAGGTTCATGTCGACAAGTTCCATGAAAGACATGCGAAGAATTTTTGCCGAGTGGCCGGTCAGCATTCCGAAAGCCGGGCTTGTCGTGACCACCTTCGGCGAATCGATTCCCTTCTGCGCCTTTATGTTGTCGGGCGATCTGATCCTGCTGGAACGCAAGACGCCGGATGCTCAGGGAGCTCGGCGAGTTGTGATGTGTTTCGATGCGATTTATGCCATCAAGATTCTCGATGCTATCGAAATGGCCCGGTTTACGTCGATGGGATTCCAGGGTGTCGCGTGACATGGCAGAATGCGACGATGCCGCATCACGATCAGAATCCACTTCGCATTTATCAAGACCATCCAGTCACGCTGCCGATCGACGCGCTGTTGCTGCAGTGTAATATCCGTCGGTCCCGGCACAGCGGCCCCGGTGGGCAGCATCGCAACAAAGTCGAAACGGCGATCGAGATCACTCATCGGCCCACTGGCATTATCTCGTTCGCCGCTGAACGCCGCAGTCAGGAACAGAACAGGCAGGTCGCCATCGCGCGGCTGAGACTGCTGCTGGCCGTTCGAGTTCGTTCAGTGGGAACGGCGGAAGTTGTTCCATCCGCGCTGTGGCAATCTCGTTGCCGAAACCAGAAGATCGCCTGCAGTGAACACCACGATGATTTTCCGGTCATGATCGCCGAAGCGCTGGATGCCATCGACGCCAAAGACTTCGACGTGAAAAAAGCGGCCGCCGCCCTCGGGTGCTCGACTTCACAACTCGTCCGTTTCATTGCCAACGTCCCGGAAGCACTGGAGATCGTCAATACGCAGCGAACCGCCCGCAGCCTGCACAGGTTACTTCCGTGAAGACTTCAGATTGACTTTAATGCTGCGAGAAGCGTTCGTACAGACCGGCGTAGATCCCGTCGTGGGTGATTAGTTCGTCATGTGTTCCGCATTCGACGATTCTGCCGTGGTCCAGCACGATCACCTGATCGGCGTTGCGGATGGTGCTGAGGCGATGAGCGACGACGAAGGCCGTGCGGCCGTGCAGCAGTACTTTCAGAGCGTTTTGGAGTCGCGATTCGGTGGCACTGTCGATGCTGCTGGTGGCTTCGTCCAGAACCAGGATTGCGGGGTCCGCCAGCATGGCACGTGCGAAACAGATGAGTTGCCGTTGCCCGGAACTCACGGCAGCGCCGCCTTCGCCGACACGAGTCTGCAGACCTTCCGGCAGTGCGGTCAGCAGATCTTCGCAATCCAGTTTTCGCAGGACATCGACGAGATCGGCGTCGGAAGCCTCCGGCCTGGCGAAGCGAATATTTTCGGCTACGGTGCCGCTGAACAGAAAATTCTGTTGTTGCACAATCCCCATGCCACGATGCAGAGAATGACCGGCGATATTTCGAATCTCGTGCCCATCAATCAGCACCTGTCCCGAGTCGGCCAGATAAAATCGACACACCAGATTGATGATCGACGATTTGCCACTGCCGGTGTGTCCGACCAATGCGATCACTTCACCGGGTTTCGCCTTAAATGAAATCTGATGCAGAACCTGACGATCGGCCTCGTATCCAAACGTGACATCCCGAAATTCCACATGGCCGCGAATTGTGTTCAACTGCAATGCATCCGGCGGATCAACCCATTCAGGCTCCGTATCCAGCAGGCGGTAAAGTCGCTCAGCTCCGGCCATCGCCGTCATGGCCTGGTTGTACTGGTTGCCCAGAATTGAGATCGGTGAGAAAAACAGGTTGGCCATAAAGAAGAACCCAACGAGGTCTCCAATTTCGGTCGTGTGTCCGGGCGTGAGAACTCGATAACCGCCTACCAGCAGCAGCACGGCCATGAAGATCTGACTGTTGAGTTCCAGGAGCGGCAGAAACTTGCCATGCGTCTTCAGCACCTTGCTGTTATAGCGGGAATGATCCAGCGAAAGTTCTTCAAAGATGCGGGCGTTTTCCTGCTGACGTACGAAGCCCTGCGTAACACGAATGCCCACCACAGATTCGACCAGCGTGGCTGTGACGCGACTGAATGATTCCCGCATATTGCGCAGTGCGTTGCTCAGTCGTCTGTGGAAGTGCCTGTTGATTGCCCAGATCACAGGTGCCAGTCCCAGCACGATCAGGAACAGCGACCAGTCGTACCAGATCATCGCTGCCGCCGCGATGCCCATCTGAATAAACTGCACAAGTGTGACATAGAAGACTTCCTGCACACCGATGCGAATGTCTTCCACGTCTGAGGTCATGCGGCTGATGACTCGACCTATCCGATTCGTGTGAAACCACCGCATGGGCATGCGTTGCATATGTCGAAACAACTGATTCCGCAGGTCCGTGACAACAGACTCACCGAGTTCCAGCGCCAGCCGCTGTCGAAAGTGCATCACGAACTGTGTGGAAAGCGCCAACAGCGCAAATCCGATCGCGCCCTGAATCACACCGGCAGAATCCCTGTCGGCAATCGGGCCTCGAATCAAAGCTGCCATGAACCATGTGAGGGCAGGAAGCTGGACCGCCCGGATCACGACTGAAACCAGCAGCCAGAAACGTTTGCTGCCGTAGGGGCGTGTCGCATCCATCAGCCGCGCAATGAGTCTGAAGTCGAGCGGTTTTTGACGAGGCTCGTCTTCACGCTCAACGTGGCGTGTAATGGAATGTCGAAATGTGGCGACGCGGGACATGGTTGGAATGGGATTCTGTGAAGTGGGTGAATGCGACGTCGATGCTTCATTTTATCGTAGGCCGGACCAAGCGCAGCGCCGTTCCGGCAATTGCCAGACATCTGCCGGAACGGCGCTGCGCTTGGTCAGGCCTACAGAGTCAACCCACATGCTTAGTCCTGACGATGCACTAGAGTTTCTTCATGGTTTCGTGTTGGCCACAATTGACGACCGTGCCGGTGACCCGTCCGGCCGACAGGCCCTGGAGTGCCGCGAGTTCCCGGTACCAGTTGCAGGATTCAAGCAATTCTTCGTGAGTTCCCACGGCGTTGATTGTGCCGGCCTGAAGGACGACGATGCGATCGGTCTGACTGAGTGTGCTCAGTCGGTTGGACACCACGATCGTGGTTCGATCATGCATGGCCGCAACAATTGCTTCGCGGATTTCGTATTCGGTTTCCGGATCGACGGACGCGGTGGCATCGTCGAGCAGCAGAATGGAGGGATTTGTCACGATCGCCCGCGCGAGTGCCAGTCGTTGTCGTTGGCCACCGGACAGGTTCGCTCCATGTTCACCCACCATGGATTCATACTGGTCCGGCAGTTCGCGAATGAACTCATCCGCCGCTGCGATCTTTGCGGCAGCAGCAATCTGATCCATCGTGGCGTCAGGAATTCCAAATGCAATGTTTGCCGCAATGGTGTTACTGAACAGAAAACTGTCCTGAAACACGATTCCCATCGCGCGGCGTACGTCGTCAAGATTCAGTTTCCGCAGATCGACACCATCGAGACAGATGCTCCCGGAACGCACATCGTAGAATCGCTTCAGCAGACTCAGCAACGTGGTCTTGCCCGATCCTGTGGGGCCGGTGATTCCAATGCACTCACCCGCTTGAATTCGAAGTGAAATATCGTGCAGCACGATGCGATCCGGATGATATCCAAATGAGACGCCGTCCAGTTCAATGGATTCAGCGACACGCTGCAGGCGTTGTGCATGGGCTGCCGTCGCAATCTGAATCGGTTCGTCCAGCACCTCAAACACTCTTTGAGCGCTGGCGAGGCTGGTCTGAATACTGTTCGCAATGTTTGTGATCTGCGAGACCTGATTGGCAAATTCGTGGAGCAGATTTGCGAAGACAAACAGGCCGGTCCCGAGTGCCAGTTCACCGCGAATCACGAGCGTTCCACCGTAACCGATGAGCACCAGCATATTGATCTGAGTCAGTAATCCCATGCCGGGCTGAAACGTTGAAATCCGGAAGAAAATTGTTTCCTTGAGATCCCGAATGTTGTGATTGGCTTCCTGAAATCGTGCTGCCTGTTCCGATTCGCGCGCAAACCCTTTGACCACCTGAATCCCCTGCAGATTCTCCACCAGTGTCCGAATCATCACGTCGCTCAGTTCACTGGCCTGACGGTAAGCGGGTTGCACGAGCTTTGAAAACACGATTGCTCCGACCCAAAGCAGCGGCGTACTTGCCAGACAGACCAAAGTCAACCAGACATGCATATTCAGCATATACACCAGATAGACAGTCAGTGTGAGCAAAACGGTCAGGACTTTGATGATTACGCCATCGACAAAACTGCGAACATTGCTGGCGTCACCCGCTGCTCGGTTGATAATCGAACTGCTGTCGCCTGCGTCGTAAAAGTTGAAGCTCAGTTGCTGCAGTTTTGAATACACGTCGGTGCGAATGCGAACAAGTACCTCCTGCGACAGTGCGCTGGACGCGATGGCAGCCAGGTATTTCAGCGCTGCTGTAAGCATCGCGACGACCAGGATCAGTCCGGACATCGCTGTGACAACCTGCAGGGGACTCCACGCGGCAGGCGGATGCAGTCCCAGTGGCCATTGAGGCGGCGCTGAATTTTTAAGAACCTGTGAAGACAGGTAGTCGATTCCAAGGCCCGTGATTCCCAGCGTCGAAAGACTCAGCACAACCAACGCGATCTGCATGAGCACAACAGCCGTGCAGGGACCGCGATACTCAAGTGCCAGCCTCAGCAGGCGGCGCAGGAGCTTCTTTGAGGACAGCTTGCGGCGTGCCTTTGGGTTGGATTGACTTCCCTGTGATACCCCTGAAACCCCTGACAACTTGGTAACCTTGCTTCACTACTCAGACGCGGCGATCGGTGACAGGGTCATTTTTATGCCTGAGCGAGGTTTGAGAACAGATGAAAATCCTCGCGAAGACTGAGTTTCCGAGGGCTGTGAACGAGAAAATCGTCGCGAAAGTGGCCGTTTTGAAAACTGTCCCCGCATTTTGAGGCACATTCGCGTAGGAACCGACTCTCCGAGTGGAGCCTGAAACTCTGTAGGCCGGACCGAGCGCAGCGCTGTTCCGGCATGCCCAAAAATCAAGCATTGTTGTCGCAATAGCCAGTCTCACCTTCCTTACTAATTCACTGACCCAAATTCGATGCTGTGCCATTTTATGCGGACAACCGGTCGCACGAAACCTCTGATTTGGATGGCACTGGTATGCGCAATTGCCTGTTTTGCGTGGATTGACACGGGTAGATTTGCAAGAGGGCAGAGCAGCCCGACGGAAGCGAAGTCACCTGGCAGTGGTGTGAACGTTTCGGTGCTTCGCGTGGGACTCGGAGGGCTGGGCCGTGTTGGTTGCTGGATTCCAATCCGACTTGAAGCGGGCGGATTGCCAGGCGGTTCCGAGATCAGGGTCGTGGTCGTTGCAAGTGATGCGCGCGGTGATCAGTGTGAGGACAGTGTGGTCACGACCACTGCTGACAGTTCCGGAAAAATCGCGATCGCCTCCGTCTTCATGACTGGACGCCTCGACGGGACCATTATCGTGCGATTACTGGACAGCAGCGACCATGTCTTGTGGGAATACAGCCTGCCGTGTCGCAGCATCGACAAGTTTCCCATTCAGGGAAACTCGGTGGATGCTGGCCCCGTGCCGTCATGGCTAACGCTGATGACTTATCGCCAGATCACGGTGGCTGCGATCGGTGTGCCGGATGCCCTGAATCTGCTCGCGAATGAACTGGCCTCCGGCAATGCAACCAAAGACACTCTGGCCGTCATGTCGATCGAGTCCATTGACGATTTGCCAACTTCGCGCCGCGGATTGGACAGCGTCGATTATCTGTTTCTCGTCGATGACTATGAGTTGTCGGAATTGCAGCGACTGGCAGTAGAAGAATGGGTGACCGCCGGGGGACACTTGATTGTCAGTTGTGGCGTCAACCTGCCGCAATTGCTGCAATCCACTCTGGGCGACTGGCTCCAACCGATTTTTGAGATTGAGCCGACGCCGATGTTCAGTCAGGATCTTTCGGCGTTGCAGAATTTTGTGTCAGGTTCCAGCCAGCTTCAGACGTATCGCAAGCCGGTGGCGATCATGAAGTTGCGATCAAATCAGGCATGGTCGGTTGTCGATTCGATCAATGGGCCGCTGATACAGCGTGTGAGTTATGGCGCGGGAATGATCACGGTGGCGGCGGTAGATCTGAACGAGAAACCGGTCAGCCAATGGCTTTCACTCCCGCAATTGTATGAAATGCTGATCGTTGGCGGGCATTTGGATGTGGCAGAGAACCGAGCCTCCCGCAGCGGGCGAATTTCCAGTTCAGGTGTTTCCGATCTGGCAACGCAACTGGCCGCAGTGTCCGATGCCGTTCCTCCTGCGGATCGGTGGTCTACCTGGAGTGTCATGCTGCTGATCGTCCTGTTCCTGCTGGTAATCGGCCCCATGGACTATCTGCTTGTCGTCCGGGTTTTACGGAAGCCGCATCTGACGTGGCTGACGTTTCCGATTCTGATCGCCGCCACCTGTGCGCTGGCAGTCTCCTGGGTTGGAACGCGCGAGGCGGCTCTGGTCGTTCGGCAGGTTCACCTGCTTGATGTCGCTCAACCCAATTTCAGGCAAACGATCCGCATGCGTTCGTGGGACAGTGTTTCTGCAGCCGATTCCGGCCATATTTCTGTAACAGCAAAGCCGCTGCCGATCGCGACATCGGTCGATCAGCAGGCGCTTGACGATTCACGGACAATCGTGTCCTGGCATGGAAGGGCGGAAGACGTGTACGGCGGATTGTATCGTGAAGGCGGCGTCGCACTGGGACGGCAGTTGAGTCACCGCAGCGATCGAATCAATGGACAGGATTCTGGATTTCCATCAGTCCCGACGCTGACCGATGGATCCTCAGCATTCCTCGCCGAAACATTTGTGGATGTTTCTGCATCACTGGTTGTGGAGTCGCATCTGCGAGTGCCGCCAAGTGGTTTGCTGGAGGGTGAATTTACTCATCATCTTTCAACGCCGATTCGCAACTGGGCTGTGGTGTTTGGGAACCGCGTGTATCGCCCTTCATCCAAAGCCAATGCTGATGCGCATGTGATTGAACCTGGCAAACCGTGGTCGCGGGAAAATCATTCGGTGGCCGTTTCTGACCTGCGTGAGTTCCTGAAGGGGTTCCGAATGCCTGAACCTTCCGCGCAGAAGAAAACTTCCGCGTCACCGAATCACATTCAGATCAAGTCATTTTACAATACTCAGGGAACGAATCCGCTGGATATTCTGACGATGGTTTCGCTGTACGAAGTTCCCGGCGGCGAAACGTTTGTCAAACTACAGAATAACGCCTTGCGGCACGATGACGTGAGCGACGTGATTCAGCTGAATACGGTCCTGGTTCTGGGCACGCTGGACATGCCGCTGTCCGAACTGGTTGTCAACGGAACCACCGTGATACCGACTGAATCGCAAACAGTGGTCCGACTGCTGCTGCCCGTAATACGCGTCGGAAGTGCGCGTGATTCTCTTATGGCTGAACCGCTGGCCTCCGTGCAACTGAACTGAAACAATTCCATGATCGAAACTCGAAACCTCACCAAGCGTTACGGCAATCTGATCGCCGCCAACGACATCACGCTGAAGCTGGAAGACGGCGATGTGTTCGGTTTTATCGGGCCGAACGGTTCCGGAAAAACCACAACCATGCGCATGATCGCGACGTTGCTGAATCCGGATCACGGCGAGGCGTACGTCTGCGGAAAATCCATTTATACAGATCAGGAAGAAATTCGCCGTCTGGTGGGGTTCATGCCGGACTTCTTCGGCGTGTACGACGACATGACAGTTGTTGAATACCTCGAATTCTTCGCCGCCGCATATCGCATCAAGGGTCCAGCCCGCCGCAGGGTATGTGAAGAGAAACTTGAACTCGTTGACATGTCGTTCAAGCGGGACGCGATGGTCAATGAGCTTTCTCGCGGTCAGACGCAACGCATCGGACTGGCCCGCACGCTGCTGCATGATCCTCAGGTACTGCTGTTGGACGAACCTGCCAGCGGCCTTGACCCACGCGCGCGGATTGAGATCCGGAATCTGCTCAAGCGACTGGGCGAAATGAAAAAGACAATTATCGTCAGCAGTCATATTCTGCCGGAACTCGCGGACGTCTGTACTCGCGTTGGGATGATCGAGAAGGGTCACATGATCGTTGACGGCAACGTGGCGGAAGTCATGCGGAAGGCGCGACAGCGAATCCTGCTGAACATCCGCGTCAGAGAACGTCACGAAGACGCCGCAAAGCTGCTGGAACAACTGGACTGTACCGAACTGGTCACGATCAAGAAGGACAACATGCTGGAACTGACGCTGAAGCCATCTGTCGAAGACTACAGTGTCATTCCCACAGAACTCGTCAACGCCAGGTTTTCCGTGACGTTGTTTCGTGAAGAAGAAGTTAACCTCGAGACAGCATTTCTGCAGCTTACAAAAGGCCTGGTTCAGTAAGGCTGCGAAGCTGATCGCTTCACGCCCTGGCGAGCGGCAGGGCGTCAACCCTCCGAGGCGTTGCATTGATGTCGTTGCTTTTTTAGCTCCACGAGTTACACGGAGGGCTGACGCCCTGCCGCTCGCCTTTTTTGGAGAACTTCAAAACATTTCATCGTAGTGCATCAGATCGTCTTCGGTGACGAGTTCGTACTGGCGTTCTCTCAGCACTCGCAGCGCCTCGTCGGTTTCGCTGACGAAAATGGCGACGGCACCGCGACCGTGCTTGCGGTACATGAGCGGATACACATACTGCACGTTGAGTTCGGCAGACATCAGGCATCCCAAAACCGCTGTGTGCGGCTGATCTGCATTCGGCAACAGCACTCCGATCACATCAGTTTCAAACATCGTGAAATTTGCGAACGTCAGCAATTCATGCGCGCGTTCGTAGTGATTCACGATCACACGCGCAACGGCACAGTCGGCAGAGTCCAGAATGCTGAGCGCCATGATGCGCAGGTCATCGCGCTCGATCACGCGGAGCAGTTCGTGCAATGAGCCTACGCGGTTTTCAAGGAACACGATAAACTGCCGCAGACATGGCCAATCACGACCTCGGGAGGTCGCTGGCTGGATCAGGGAATCATCTCCAAATCCTGAACTCATTGTGGACAGACTCCGTTGGGACGTGTCGCGGGTTTTAACGAAGGGTAAAAGGGGTCTGGAATCAATAGCCAAATGGCCCGAAGGGTGTTCCGCACTAATCCTGAAACAAGCGACCTTTGGAGTGCGGTGACTCGTCACCGCTTTCTTTTTCAG
>CAZFDW010000157.1:0-12196 GCA_964517865.1 uncultured Chitinophaga sp. | reverse complement strand
AATTGCAATCAAAACTTTAAGAGGTCTTGACCCAAATTTTGAGTTGGGATAAATCTCCCCCGCACGCAACGGGTTTCCCGGCAGATTCAGCCAAACTGTTGCGGCTCCCTTCCAAATCCTGCTGTTCACCTCGCTCTGTTTGTTGATCCGCTTCCTTGCAGAAAAACAAACAGGCCTCCTGTCTCTCCTCAGTGGTTTCAGACGCACCGCAATTCCACTTCAGCCGCACTGAAGCAAACTGCATTGTGACCCTGACACCCAAACCCGTCTCATCCGCCGACTGGCAGTTTATTGTCAAACTGTTTGCAGGCTCGTGATCCTTTCTTCAGGGAAGAAGCTCATGCTGTCCAGAAGAATCGCCCTTGGTGCCGCGCTTGGAGCGTTGGCTGTATCATTGCAATGCGGTGTTGCAAGGGCTCAATACTATGGTGCCGGATGCTCCAGTTGTGGAACATCTATGGCCGCACCGATTACTGCGGCCAGTTGCTGCACACCGATTCAGCCGCTGCAGGCGACCTGCTATCAGACGGTTCCTGTGACGACCTACGCACAGGTCAAACAGACCGTTGAAGTGCCGCGATACGAAACAGCGATGGAAGAACGTGAAGTCACGGTGTACCGTCCGGTAACAACAAGTCGCGAAGTCGAAGTGCCGACGGTTTCCTACCAGAACGTCGTCGAAAATCGCACGGTGAACCGTGATATGGGCCGGTGGGTTACCAATTACCACCCGGTCGCCAAATGTGCTCCGGGTCAGGTCGATCCTCGACCGGGAGTGATGGGATGGATGAATCGCACGGGCTACTCGATGCGAACAGCCTTCGTGCCGAACTACACGACATCCCGCCAGTATGTGCCAAGCATGATGACATGCAACGTGCCTTCGGTCCGTCAGGTCGCCGTTCAGGGGACACGCCGCGTCACCGTTCAGGAGACTAAAATGGTGGCGGAACGCAAGATGGAAAAAGTCACCGTGCAGAAACTGGTCATGCGGAAAGAAGAAGTGACCGTCATGCGCCCGCAGACAGCGTATCGCACCGTACCAATCGGGTCATCAATGGCTTTCGGCGGATATTACGGCGGCTCACAAATGGCCTATGGCTACCCGATCATCGACAGCACGACCCAGTCCGTGCAGCGACCCACTCCTGATACTGTCGGCGGCGGGCCATCACGCACTGCGACCAAGGAGAACTTCGAAGAAGACAAACCATACGACCGCACCGATGCCACAACTCCTGCGGATGGTGCTTCCTACGAAGCCCCGGCCCGGGATGATGAGCCTACCATTTTTCCGCCGTCAGCTCGCCGCGAATCCAGCAAAGAAGTTGTCCCGCCTGCTCTCCGCCGCTCGACTTCGACGGCGACAGCAAAACAATCCGCCGACAGCAAGTCATCCGGCTGGCGAGCCACGCGAAAGTCCAGCGAACGAAGCATTTCACAAAGTGACCTGGCGAAGCCATCCATCTCGATGGCCGATTCAGTGCGTGAACGATAGTCGCCATCGCGGCGACGATTTGAAGCCGAGTGCCGTCTCCCCGGCGGCACTCATTGAATCCCCTCCCCCTCTCTCCCCTCCTCTCCCTCCTTTCTGGTTCAAGTTGATGCGTCCCCTCGCGGCACCGGTATCATACCGGTGCCCTTTTTCTTGCGCGGATGAGCATGGCAGACCGCATGTCTCTGCCGTACGCGGTTGGCATTGACTCGTTTAACCGCGTGCCCAGCGGGCCGCGCGTGCTGTGTCACGGTGGCTGAATTTCCACGCGCGGGGCGTTGCCCACGCGGTTAAACGAATGTGCTAACCATAACCGCGCAAAGTATCTCCTACTGTGGCGGTGGCGTCAATGTTCCTGGCGGTCCGGCTGGTCCGCCTGGGAATCCAGGCCCGCCTGGGAATCCTGGTCCGCCTGGCATTGCTCCCTGAAGAATCGTCGGGTCATCTTTCAGAATACTGACGAGCTGACCGGGAATCGTGAGAGAAATTGTGGCAACAGATCCGCTGTGCGATGCGGCGAGGCTATTCACCATTTGATCGACTGGTGCCTGCAGCGGCGGAGGAACCATTTGAGCACCGGCCAACGGATACATCTGTTTGGCCATCCCCAGCCCTTGATCCAGCGGTCCCTGAACTTCGACGGCCGCCTCAGGTTCTGTGAGGTTGACGACCACATGCAGGTCAAGATTGCTTGCGAAATTCATGGTGATCGCCGCACCGCTGATTTTCCCGCGCACTGCCTGCACAATTTGATTCAACATCGGCGGCGCCTCTGCCGGAGCGTCCGGGATCGACCCGCTCATGCCGGCCAGCAGCGGGCTGGAAAACGCCAATACAAACGGACTGCCGTTCGAAACAAAGCTGAACTGCTGGTTCGTCGCTTCGCCGGCACCGTTGGTGATCGCGGTCTGAATCGCTTTTTCCACCCCAAACACATAGGTTCGCGCATCGACTGGGTACAGTGCGACCTGCGGCTGGTTCGGTTGCGGACTGTCGATCAGATAATACGGCTTTCCTTCGAAAGTCGACTCTACACCCTTACTGGAAGCGATGATCGTCGCCAGATCCATGTCCTTATTCGTTCGCAGGACACTGATTGCGTTGCCGCCACTGAACACATTTTGAGCCATTGCCGTTGGATCCTGACCGCTGGCCGCCAGCACTCCCAATTGCGTCATTCCCGCGATGAAATTACTGACACCGGACGTGACTGATTCAATATCGTTCGCGTCGAAGCCCGCCTGAGCCGCCATTTCGCTCATCGCTTTTTCAAATTGCGGAGTGCCCTTGATCGGTGCCAAAAAACCGCTGGCAAGGACATCGGCGGGGCGGGCGTAAAAGACAAAATCTGCATCCGCCGGCAGGTATGATGTGTCAATCGGCACACCCGCGGCGCGAGACGCTGACGAACCGGGCACTGCGGGCTTGCCACCCAGAAACGGATTGCTGGACAGCGGGGAATCAGGAGCTTCAGCCGTCGGAGGGGCATCGGCTTCTGGCGTCGCCACTGGAATCTCCGCCTTCTTCGGTGGATCCGCAGCTGCCAACAGATCTGCGGCTGTTGTTTTCGGAGCCGTGACTCGATCTTCGGCATCCTGCTTTGCCTTGTTCTCAGCCAAAATGGCCTCTGCTGCTTTCTGCTGGCGAGCCGCAGTGGCGGCTTGTGCGAGTTCCGCTTCCCGAGCCGCAGCGGCACCAGCTTCTGTCAGACGTTCTTCCTGCGACATCGAATCCAACCGTCGAATGATGCGATGGGCAGTCTGGCGAGAAACATCGCTGCCGTTGATCTCGACAGTCGTCTGCTCCTCAATCATCTGCCGAATGCCGCCCTGCACATCCACGAGTGCCAGATTGACAAGTTGAATATCTTTTGCGGTTTTTTCATGGGACAGACCATCTGCAAACGCGAGTTTTGCATCTTCTGTCTGACCCATTTCCGCCAGCACGACGCCTCGCAGATAAAACACCCGAGCCTCTGTGCCTCCGTCTTTGATCGCTGCATCAAATTTCGCAAGCGCGGTCACCGAATCTCCGGCCTGACGCGCCTCCATCCCTTCTCGATACAACGCCTTGTGGGCTTCTGCTTCAGGATCCGGCGTGAATTGCATGCGGGCCGCAGCGCGGTATTTTTCGATCTTCGCCCGAGTTGCACCCTGCACATTTTCGAGCGCTCGATTCACCAGCCTTATCGATGTCGTTTCGGCTTCGAGTTTGGCGGCGGCTTTCAGATCCTGATCGGAATCGGATCCGAGCTGTTCAGACAGCAACGCGCGGTAATAGTACACGCGTGCGTCACGGGTTCCCGCTTCAATCATCTGCGTCAACTGCTCCTGCGCCCCGGCGAGGTCACCAGTCCGCCACGACTCCACCGCTGCCGCCATCTGATCGGCGGCAATTGGTTCTGCCGCCAATGCAGACGACAGGTTGATGGCAAACGAAAGAATACATCCAACTAACACAACACTCGGTCTCATCAGATCACTCCAAGCCATCAGTTACGTGAACACCGGTCCTGCCGACATCATTTCACAGCATAACCCTCGCTCTGACAATCTTTTGCCCATCATTCCGGCAAATTGCCCGATTATTTCTGATCCGGCACTCTGAACCGACACTCGACGATCGAACCCCAAACGCAGCACAATGATCAAAGTTTCGCCAGGCAACTCAGTATCAACCCCATGAATCCGATGTTCGACTGCGACAAGCCGGGTACGGAAGGTTCAAGGGAAGCACGCTGGTTCTTCGCCGAACGGCAGTTCAACGGGCGACTCGTATAGTCTCCGTCAATGCGCAACAATGAATTCAAATGAACGCAACCGGAGGTGATATCTCCGTCAAAGATTGCAGAATGACCCGCGCATTGAGGCAGGAACAGTATGCCTCTTCACCCAAAACCATTCTGCAAACTGCCGCAAACCGCTTGCTCACTCAGGACACGCCCTCCTGAGTGGTCTGTCACGCATTCATTGATGCGTAGTGTGCCAGTGGCACACATCAATACACGAATGACAGAGCAGTAGCTCCTACTCAACGAACGTGATACGGAGTTCCATCTTCTTACCGTCACGCAGAATCGTCAGCGGCAGTTGTTCGCCGACTTTGTACTTCAGCTTCAGGTGCGACTGGAACTGGCGGGAGTCCATGCGAATGGGCTCTCCGGCAGCGGCGATGATAATGTCCTTTTCCCGAAGTCCATCGTCGAAGGCCCGCTGCCCGCCGCGACCTTCCTTGTTGATCCACCGCGCTTCCAAAGCGGAGTCTGTTTTCGGCAAGCCGAGTTTTGCCAGTGCGTCACCTGTGACTTCGGGCAACCAGACCTCCAGACGTGGTGGAGCGTTCCACATCGAGCCGCGCCAGGAAAAATCGTTCTTTTTCCATCCGGCGGTCAATGCCACTTCATGTATGCCGGACTCACTGCCTTCAATGTTGACATGCGTCTCGGTGTTCGGCAGATGATGCAGGACCCACTGCATGTCCGCAATCGACGTCATCCTCTGGCCGTTCATGCGAACGATGTCTTCGCCGACTTTGATGCCTGTCGCAGCCGCTGCCGAATCAGCAATCACCTCTGAAACCTGAATGCCGCTCTTGCGATCAATCTTCAGACCTATGTTATCCGGCAGAGGATACTTCCAGAGCATCTCGGGCGAATACGTTCCCGTGTCCAGTGCGTGCTGGTGTTCGGCGTCGTGGATATTGTGGCAATGGATGCAGTTGCCGCGCGTCGTCTCCTGCGCGTACTTCGCCGGGTTCCTGAGTCCCGGCATTTCCAATGCCGTGCTCCGTGGTTTCGTACCGCGCTTGCCTGCAAGCTCCTGCTTGTTGTTCGGGTAATCTGCGTGCAGTTCCAGCACGCGGTTCATGGTGTTGATCAGGCCATCGATCGAGTTATATGCATCAGAACCTTCTGCGCTTTGTGTTCCATAGCGGGCATAGACAACTCCGTCTGCATTGATGAAAACTCCGGCCCAGTTCAGGTCGTGGTCAAACTGAAACAGTGACAGATCGACGCCCTTCATTTCCACCTGCCGCACAGAAACAAACTTTTCCTTCGCCAGTGCTTTGACTCGATCGTTGCCGTTCGCCACGTCGGCATCAAACGCCGCACAGTCTTTGCAGGGGACACAACGAAACGTCACAAACAGCGGCTTATTCAGTCGCCGCGCTTCTTCCATCGCCGATGGAATGTCGTTGTAGACCCAGAGATCCGTCTGGACTCCGTTTTCATCTTTCAGACGCTCGCGAAGATCGTCAGCCTGCGGCGAACCGGAGGTCAGCAGCAATGTGAACAATACAATTCCCGTCGATCGACCAGTCATGTTCATTCTCCACGATTCGGATCTCTTTGGAGCTGTACTCAGCGTGCAATGACTTTTTACGCGGTTGGCTCTTGACATGCAAATGTGGACAGTGTTGCGCGCGACTGGTTTCTGATGAAAAACCCGCGTAGGATAAAGCGATTCTTGTCCTGTCAGGGATCTTGAATCGTCCTTGTCCATGCGGGACATCACGAGAACCATGATACCAAGCAACAACTTCCGGAGCAGATGGCGAGTATTCCGCCCCGGTGTTCCCGGCGATTTTGTGCATTCGGTTGTCCCCATTCGGTTGTCCATTCCATGCGCCGCAGGGAGACAACCGAATGGGGACAACCGAATGAATCGCACGAAAACAACGCCACGGAAAGCAAATGACAACGCTGCTCGAACATGTCGCTTTTCAGGTTTTCAAAAACGTGTCACTCATGGCCGCGTGAGGAATAGACTTTTGGCAGCGGAAATGTTCGATGGTCCATGTCGAAATTTCGCGAATTTTGGGCGAGAGAACCCCCTGGAAAAACCGGGGGTGACTTGAATCCGGAGAATTGCCTACACTTCGGCAATTGTTGCCGCAAAAAGCAGGTGGGAGCCTCTTGAAACGGAACGCGGCACAAACTTCGATAACGTTTTTCCAGTGGACGGAGTATCAGGGATGCATATCACGACTTCTCGCCAGTCGCGAGCGCGGGCTGGTTTTCGATCGGCCATCATGATTCTGGCAGCAGCGGTTTGCGGATTCGGATCAGCCTTGACCGCAGAAGCTCAAGCTCAGAAACCAACGGCCGAACAATTGCTCAAGGGATACAAGCCTGCACAGAAGGACGTTGAATACGACACCCCGGACGCAGCCGAAATGGCAAAATGCAGCCTCGCACTGGAAAAAGGCAGCTACGTCATCACAAACGGGGCTGGTCAGGTGTTGCGGCGATTCACAGATTCCAACGGAGACAGCGTTCCGGACATGTTCCGCTATTATCACATGGGTCTGGAAGTTTACCGCGAAGTCGATACGAATGGTGACGCAAAAACTAAGAAGAATGTTCGCCCTGATCAGTATCGTTGGATGAACTGGGGTGGCATGCGCTGGGGTCTGGACGAAGATGAAGACGGTCGTATCGACAGTTGGAAAATTCTGTCCGCTCAGGAAGCCGCACGCATCGCGGTTGAAGCCATGACGAGTGGCGATCTGGCTCGGCTGAACACTGTGCTGCTGAACGAGTCTGATATCCGTTCGCTGCGGCTACCAGCCGAGATGGCGAAAAAGTTGCAGGACGCCGTCAGCGATGTTCCGAAGAAAGTTCAGGCGTCGCTGGCAAATTCGAAAGTGCTTAACAAAAACAGCGTCTGGGTGCGTTTTGATGCACCGCTCCCTGGCATGATTCCAGGCGAAGAACTGGGTGCCGCCAGAGATATTATCGTGTACGAGAACGCGATGGCGACGGTGCAGAATGGTGAAAAATACGAACTTGTGTCGATTGGTGAACTGATTCAGATTGGCGACGTCTGGAAGCTGGCTCAGATTCCGACGCCCGTTGATACGACTGGTAAGTCTGTTGTTTCTGTTGGCGGTGTGATGATGCAGCCTTCGCTGGGAGAAAACATCGACAGATCTGAGGGCGGTAGTGCGGGCGAAATGTCGGCTGAAATGCAGAAGCTGCTCCTCGAACTGCAGAAGATTGACGAAGCCAGTCCCAAACCGGATGCTCCTGCACAGGCATTTGCCGACTACAATGTTGCTCGCGCGAACCTGAGCGAGAAGCTGGTCGCTTTGGCAAAGGATGATGAATCGCGTCAGCAATGGATTCAGCAGTTTACCGACAGTCTGTCAACGGCGACGCAGTCCGGATTGTATCCCGAAGGATTGCCGCGGCTGATCTCGCTTCAGGATGCCGTCAAGAGCAACGAGACACTTCTGGGCTACGTCCTGTATCGCCGCCTGATGGCCGAATACGCAGTCCGTCTGAAAGATGACGACAAAGCCGAAACGGAAGCCGATGGCCGCAAGTCGCGTGAGTTGACTCAGAAATGGTGGTTTGAACAGCTCGAAGGATTCGCCCGCAAATGGCCGAAGTCGGAAGATGCTCCGGATGCTGTGGTGCAGCTCGCAATCAGCTACGAATTGATGGGACGTCTGGACGATGCCAAAGCCTGGTACGAGCAGCTTGCCAAAAACTATGCAACGACGGAAGGTGGCGTGAAGGCTCAGGGAGCCCTGCGTCGTCTGACGCTCACGGGCAATAAACTGCAACTCGCCGGGAAGACTCTGTATCAGAAAGATCTCGCGTCCGCGCAGTACGACGGCAAAGTTCTGCTCGTCGTGTTCTGGGCTTCATATGCTCAGCCGTTTACCGCAGATCTGCCTGCCATTCAGGCTGCGTACACGAAATTCAACAAAGACGGTTTTGAAATTCTGGGCGTGAACATGGACAGTGATCTCAGTAACCTGCCGGCCTATCTGAAGCAGCACGGAGTGACATGGCAGAGCCTGCGGGAGGCTCCGAAAGAAGACGGCATGCAGCCGGGTGACTTTGAATACGGGATCGTCTCCGTTCCAACAATGTTCCTGGTCAACAAGCAGGGCATCGTGGAGGGCGGCATCACGACGGCCAATCTGGACTTCGCTGTCGATGCATTGCTGAAGGGCAAGAAACTGCAAGCCCTTCCGGCCCCGGAGACGGAATCACCTGCCGAGACCGAAAACACGACGGCGGAAAAGACCAAAGCCCTCAACTGAGTTCTGTTGGGAGTCATCACAGGAACCCACCGAAGCCCGGCATTTCAACCATGCCGGGCTTTTTCATACTGTAGATCGAAGTTCGGTTCGTGTGGATTGATTATCCTGCGTATGCATTGGTGCGACGATCCGAGATTCGCTTGTAGTCCCGGCTTTAGCCGGAAAATGGGCTGAATGTTCAAGATTTGGCAGGCTCAATTTCCGCCTGATGGCGGGACTACGAACAAAGTGGGACAGTCGAACTAGTGCTTTGCCAAGCCAACGAATTGGGTTTGAAACTGTAGGCCGGACCAAGCGCAGCGCCGTTCCGGCAGGACGGTCAATTGCCGAAACTGCGCTCCGCTTGGTCCGGCCTGCATCAAAGTCGAGTGTTGACAGAACATCCGAAGACTTCGCAACGTCAATTTGCACATGGATCTGGATTTCGCTCTCATGACCACACGATTCATCTGGCCGATCGGTCTGTCCCGCACGTGCTTAATGCCACTCCTGGCGGGGATTTCCGTATTGTCCTTTGTTTTCATCACTGGTTGCACACCTGGCGATCCGGTGCCAAAGAAAGCAGGCAGCAAGACACCCACCACCGTTGCCACAGATTCCTCGGCAACAACAGAAGACGGAAGCAGCCTATCGACCGATCAGGTTCGCGAAATCCTGAGTCTGCACAGTCGCGGCATCGGACATCTGGAAAACAAGGAATGGGTCGATGCCGAATTGATCCTCAGTCAGATTCCCGAACGTTTGCCAGGCAACATCCACGTCGCAAAAAACCTGGCAATCGGGCGTGTTCTGTCCTTGCTGGACAAGGAATCGCCATTTTCGCTTTCGAAAGACCCGCAGGCATACGGCGAAATGGTGCAAAAGGCCGCTGTGGCCGTCGCGGCCTACACCAAGCTGACAGAGACTGACGATGAAAAAGCCATCGCCGCCCTATTGGCCGGAAAACTCGCCGTCGTGGATGATTCGCCGACAAAGCCGCGCATGGAAGAGGGTCTGAAGCATCTGCGCGAAGCGAAAACGCTGATTCCAGAACGAGCGGAATACTGGTTCGCACTGGCGCACGCATTGAGCGGCCATCGCGACTATTCCGATTCGCCTGAACTCATTCAAGTATTGCAAAAGACACTCGAACTTGCGCCGGAGAACCTGTCTGTCCTGGCGAATCTGCTCGAAAAGCAAGCGCTGGGATTGAACGCGCGCAATGCAGAAACGAAGAAACTTGCGAGCGGACTGCCGGATACATTGCAAAAAGCTGTCGTGCTGCTGGAACCATTGAATTCTGCGATCAAGGCGCAGCGGAAAATTGACCTCATTGAAACGATTCAGAAGGCACTGGCGACTCCCGACGTCAAGCCCGGCTCGCAAATGGGTTCAGCCATGATGGTCAAGAATCTGTTGGTCCCGGAACAGGCCACGCTGATCGATCTGCGGCGTATCGATCGGAATCTGCTGGAGTATCTGACGATCGATCTCGCATCAACGCTGCCGCTGACAACAGACGTGCGTGGGAGCTTATTCACAAAGGTCGAACCAACTGTGTTGCAGGCATTTTCCATCGGCAACGGGCTACCGGACGTCATTGGAGCGACGAAAGTGCAGGCCCTCGACATGAATCTTGACGGTTACGACGATCTGGTGCTGCTGCAGGACGGGCATGTTCGAGTTTACTCGCGCGCCGCGCCGGACTCAGCGGATTGGTCGGTCGTGATGGAAACGCCTGAAGACGCTATTCCCGTCACTAATTTTCTGCTCGTTGATCTTGATCGTGACTTTGACCGCGCACTTTCTGACGTCAAGTCGCCGGGGTTGCTCCGTGATCCTGACGGAGACCGTAAGATCGTCAAGGACTATGCTGGCCAGCAGCGATGGTTCGATACAGACGCCGATCTGGTTGCCTGGAGCGATGCTGGAGTCGCCTTGTTTCGCAATCAGCTGAACGATGACGGCACCCGCAGTCTGATTCCGATGCCGGTGACAGTGACAGTGACAGTGTCGGGAATCAACGATATTGTCGCTGCCGATCTGGAGGCCGATGGGGATCTGGATCTGATCTTTGCCACATCGGCAGGGCTTGAACTCTGGAAAAACCTGAATGATGGCGAATCGTTTGAACGCATCAACAGCGGTCTGAGTTTGCCTCAACACGCGATCGCGTCGCTGGCAATTGCCGATTTCAATCGCGACCTCACCATGGACATTGTGGGTATTTCGGGCGACGGAAAATCTGGCTGGCTGCAGAACATTCTTCATGGGCGTTTTCGCTGGCAGACCGATCTGCCGTTTCCTGCCGATGCCGTCGATTTCGTGATCGACGAATGCAACAACGACGGTAACTGGGATGTGATCGCCGCCGGGCCCTCGGGCGTTTCCATCCTGCTTCCAAAACGCAGTACCGACTTTTCTGACGCCGTGGTAGAGGAACTCAGCAAGAATGCGTCAAACACCATCCATCGCGCCGACCTGGACAACGACGGTCGATCGGAATTCATCGCCGTTGGTGACGCAGCCCTGACACTGCTGCGCGGCACGGGTGATGGCAAGGCCGAAGATCTGAGTCCGCTGTTGCCGCCCGGCACGACAGCGACCAGCGTCGCGATCACCGATCTGGATGATGACGGCGATCTGGATCTGGTGCTCACGCTTGCGGACGGAAAGCTTCAGTGGTTGCAGAACAATGGCGGGGAGAAGAACCAATGGATCGATGTGGTGGCGCGGCCTGTCGGCAAGGACGAGCAGTTCCCGTCACAGCGCGTCAACATGCACGCGATCGGATCGGTGATTGAAGTGCGCGCTGGTGCGGCATGGCAGGCGCACATTATCGATTCGCCGCGTTTGCATCTGGGCCTGGGCAGCGCCAAAATGGCGGATACTATTCGAGTCATCTGGACAGACGGAGTGCCGCAGAATATCACCGACACGAAGCTGTTGAGAGCGCGACTTGGAATTCTCGCACCGCAGATCCTGAAGGGATCGTGTCCTTACATCTACACCTGGAATGGCGAACGTTTCGAATTCTTCAGTGACTGCCTGTGGGCCGCTCCGCTCGGACTCGTGCAGGCCACGGGCGATATGGCTCCCACACGCGAATGGGAATACCTGCTGATTTCGGGTGATCACCTGAAACCGCGCGACCAAAAGTACGTGCTGCAACTCACGGAAGAGTTGTGGGAAGCTGCGTACTTCGATGAAGTGAAACTCGTCGCAGTCGATCATCCGGCAAATGTCTCGATCTTCACCAACGAAAAAGTCGGCTCACCGGAATTGGCCGCGCACCGGATTCACACCGTGAAAAGTCCACGTCTGCCGTTGTCAGTCCGTGACGGTCTGGGACGCGATCTGCTGCCTGGACTGACTGCGATGGATGGCGACTATGTGCAGCCGTTTGCCGGGCGCATCATGCAGGGCGTCGTCGATGAATGGACGATGGAATTTGATCTCGGAAAACTGCGCGACAATGCCGGATCAAAGCCAACCAATGTGCGTTTGTTTCTGATGGGCTGGGTGTTTCCGACCGACACGTCGCTGAACCAGGCGATCCTGCAGAATCCGACGATTGATCCACCAGCACCGCCATCGCTGGAAGTCATTAACCCAGACGGAAACTGGCAAACCGTGCGACCGTTTATCGGATTCCCCAGCGGCAAG
>CAZFDW010000156.1:0-12236 GCA_964517865.1 uncultured Chitinophaga sp. | reverse complement strand
ACACGCCGCTGGCGTCAGGCGATGATTTCCTGCACGACCTGGCCAAAGACGTCGGTCAGGCGATAATCGCGACCACTGTATTGGTAGGTGAGTTTTTCATGATCCATTCCCATCAGGTGCAGAATCGTGGCATGCAGATCATGCACATGCACGCGGTTTTCCACAGCCGTGAGCCCGAAATTGCATGTTGATCCGTGGGAATATCCCGGCTTCACGCCCCCGCCGGCCATCCAGACAGTATAGCCGTAGTGATCATGGTCACGTCCTTTTTGCCCCTCCGACGTCGGGGCTCGGCCAAATTCTCCGCCCCAGATGACCAGCGTCTCGTCCAGCAGGCCGCGTTGTCTCAGATCCCTGAGTAACGCGGCGATGCCCTGATCACAGGCCTTCGCCAGTTTCGCGTGGCCATCGACAATGTTCTCGTGTCCCGTGTCCCACGCGATATCGTAACCGTCAATGGAAAGTGACACCTGCACCATTCGCACGCCACGTTCGACGAGTCGCCGAGCCAACAGGCAGCCCTTTGCATATTCGCTGTCGCCGTACAGATCGAGGGTCGCTTTGGTCTCCCGCGACACATCGAACACATCCGGGACAGCAAGCTGCATGCGAAACGCCATCTCCATAGCCTGAATACTGGCTTCCAGATTCTGATCTTTTTCCTGCCGTTTCAGATGGAGGTTGTTCAGTCGAGACAGCAAGTCCACCTGTGCCCGCTGCTCGATCCGGGGAAGTCTGTTCGTCAGATCGTTCAATGCACGTTCGGGATGCATCTGGCCGATGTTCACGTAGCAACCATTGTACGTGCCCGGCAGAAAGCTATTGCCCCAGTTCGCGGCCTGACCACGAGGCTGTGCACGAGGACTCATAGCGACGAAGCCCGGCAGATTCTGATTCTCTGTCCCAAGGCCGTAAATCAGCCATGATCCCATGCTGGGCCGGTTGGGCTGCAAGTGGCCGACGTTCGTCATCATGATCGCGCCAGCATGCTCCGGAATATCGGTATGCATTGAATGGATGAAGCAGATCTCATCGACCATCTCACCGATATACGGAAAGATATCGCTGACCCACTTTCCGCACTGGCCATACTGCCTGAAACCGTAAGGCGACTTCATTAAGCCGTTCTTTGTGTTGCGCAGTGATTTGCGATCGACACTTTCCGGTCGCTGTCCTTCGTATGTTGCAAGATCCGGTTTGTAGTCGAACGTATCGACCTGCGATGGGCCGCCAGGCATGAACAGCTGAATGACTCGTTTGGCCTTCGGTGCAAAGTGTGTCATTTTGGGCGCAAGCGGCGACGCAGGTCCCGCAGCCTCGGCCATCATTCCCGCCAGACCCAGCGTGCCAAATCCCGCGCCGCAGCGTGTGAGCATTTCCCGGCGTGAGACACCGGGATACATCCAGTTGTTCATTGTTTCGCCTTTCTTATTCGATGTACATGAATTCGTTGGAGCTGAGCAGCACCTGCAGATATCGCTGCAGACGTGACTGGTCGTCGCTGGCAACAATGTGTTCGGTGGCCTCTGGGTCTTTCAGAAACTCAAGGCCGATTTGCTGTTCCTCAACTGTCGGTAAGCGGCTGTACAACAATCGGTAGGCCCGCTCGATTCTCTGCTCATTGGTCTGCCATTTTTTTCCCAATCGTGCGGCGAAGAGCTCCGCTCGACGCAGCATATATCCATTGTTCATGAGAAACAGATATTGCTGAGGAACAGTATTTGGCAGCCGTTCGGAGACGGTGGCACGCATGGCAGGAAAGTCAAACAAACGCATGAATTCATCTGCCTGAAAGTGATCGCCATTGCGGCTCACCTGCATGTAGATCGTGCGGCGCGCACTGTTGATATCATCGACCGGCAAACCGCCCAGCTGCAGATCAAGATCACCGGCGACTGCCAGCAGGGCATCGCGCCAGGCTTCGATATCCAGACGTCGCGGGTTCATCCTCCAGAGTAAACGGTTGTCGCCATCTGTCGCGAAGTTTTGCTCGTCATAGCGGCTGCTCATACAATATGCGGCAGACGTCATGATGTCGCGATGCAGTTCTTTGATCGACCAGCCTTGTGCGATGAAGCGCGATGTCAGCCAGTCGAGCAGTTCCGGATGAGTCGGCTTTTCCCCCAGCGTGCCGAAGTTGCCCGGCGTGCGAACGAGTCCTTTCCCGAAATGATGCATCCAGACACGATTGACGAAGACCCGCGCAGTCAGCGGATTCCGGGGACTGACGATGGCCTCGGCTAATTCCAGACGACCGCTGCCCGTGGTGAATCTGGCAGGTTCCGCACCTTCGACGATGCGGAGGAATCGCCGAGGAGCAATAGTCCCCGGTCGAAGCAGATTGCCGCGAATCGCCAGATGCATATCGGCATTGCCACCATCGACGATGGCATGCACAGAATCCGGTGGGGCCGGAGCTTCGTCCCTCAGTTTCTGCAATTCGCTCCGCAGACTCGCCAGTTTCTGTTCCTGCTCAGGCGATGGTTCGCTCTCGTCTTTCTTCAGCTCACTTTCATATTGCCGCAAACTCTTCTCGCGTTCACTGATCACCTGCTGCGCTTCATCATATTGCCGGATGACGAGCGGCGATGAGGTCGGCTGAACGATCACGTTCGTATTCTGAAAGATCCCGGCAAGTGAGTAATAATCAAGTTGCGGAATCGGATCGAACTTGTGATCGTGACAGCGAGCACAGGAAACGGTGAGTCCCATGATTCCTCGAGAAAGTGTATCGACCCGATCGTCCAGTGTTTCAGACTTCGCCTGAGCCGTGGCTTCAGGATCACCGCCATCCGAGATGTACGTCGGCCCAAGTGCAAAGAAGCCTGTTGCCACAGCGCCGTGTTCGTGGTCGATCAGATCACCAGCAATCTGCATGCGGAGGAATTCATTAAAGGGCAGATCACGGTTGAGGGCACCAATCACCCAGTCGCGATAGCGCCATGCATGTGGTTGTCCCTGATTGTCCAGAAAGCCGCCGAAACCATCACTGTAGCGCGCAACATCCAGCCAGTGGCGTCCCCAGCGCTCGCCGTAGTGCGGCGATTCCAGCAGCCGATCGACAAGTTTCGAAAAGGCGTCCGGATGCGAATCGCCTTCAAACGCATCCACTTCTTCCGGAGTGGGAGGCAACCCGATCAGATCGAAGTAAGCCCGTCTGATGAGGACGCGGCGATCTCCTCGCGGAGCTGGCTTCAGATTGGCCTCGTCCAAACGTGACAGGATGAATCGATCGATGTCACTTTCCGGCCAGGTCGTGTTTCTGACCTCCGGTGGGACAGGTTTTTCAACTGGACGGAATGCCCAATGATTCAGGCGCAGAGCATCCCAATCGCGGGGTTGTTCCGCAGTCATCACAACCTGCTCGGGCGTCGAAGTGTCAGCAGGCCACGGAGCGCCCATCTCCACCCATTTTTCGAGCGACGCAATCTCTTCGGGACGCAACTTGCCTTTCGGAGGCATCTCGAACGACTCGTAGCGAATCGATTTGATCAGCAAGCTTTTGTCAGGTTCACCTGGCACAATTGCCGGGCCGCTTTCACCGCCCGCGAGCAGCGCTTTGCGACTCTCGACCAGCAATCCCGCCTGAACCTCTCTGGCATCGGAACTATGACATTCGAAGCAACGCTCAATCAGCACAGGGCGGACGCGCTTTTCAAAGAACTCGACCTGCTCTGAAGGGATTCCGGTCTCGTCGATCAGCGCGAACGCTGCGCCGCTGTCGAATACAGTTGCGAACGCGAAAGCCAGCAGATTGAGGAACCAACTTATCATTATCGATTTCTCTTGTGAGACAACATTGCTGCAGAAATCGCTGCCCTGGACCGAGTCTAACCCCCCCGGCTCGCCGAAGAACCGCTTCGCTGCGCATCGCGGTCACGGACAAGACGGCTGAGGGCTTTGAATGAATCATGGCCCGCTCGTTCGCACCATTCGAAGGCGATTGCTTCCGCGCTCGTGATGATGATACCAGCGCTTGCCATCCGGTCCAAAGCCCATCGATGATCGTCGGGGTGCCGGCTGCCAACACAATCTGCTGCCACAAAAACCTGAAACCCGCTCTCGAAAAGCTCCAACGCCGTTTGGAGCACGCAGATGTGCGTTTCAATACCCGCAAGCACAAGCTGCTGCGCCTTCCGACGCGGATGTTCCGGTGCCGATGCTGCCTCCTGAGACGTGGGAAGCAGATTGAAGCCAGACGAAGTGCTGCGAAGATGTTCCTGTGCCGATACGCCCGACACCGACGGTTCCGTCATCAATGTCTCGGCAGCACTGAATTTCAACTTTTCCAGCGTCGTGACCGTCGCGGAATGGTTGCGAAGGAGTTCCACTGTCGGCCCAAGCCCTTTCGGGTACTGCTCCGTAACAATCGTGGAAACATTCAGAATTGCAGCCGCATCCATGAGGAATCGAATCGATGCTGCGATTGCCTGATGATCCCGAATCACCGGCAATAGCCGGTCCTGAACATCGATCACCACGAGCTGTGATTGCGGCACAGAGAGCAGTAGTTTTTGCGTGCTCCTGGTCATGCGTTTATTGTGTCACTTTTTGTCGCGGAATGATCTCGGGCACGGTTTCATCCAGTGATGAGAGCCCCGTCACAAATTTCAGATCTTCGAGCGTCTTTTCTGTTTCGGCCACACTGCCCGCGACAGTGTCTACCTGCGATGAAATTGTCCCGGGATCGCCCTGACTGATACTCATCTCGGCCAGAGAGCGAATGCGGGTTTCCAGACGCTGCTGTTCCGCACGGACAAGTTCGTAGCTGTCGCGTGCCTGGGAAAAATTTGCCAGACGCTGCTCGCAGGTCTGTAGATTGTCCTGCAGTGTGGCAATGATCCGATCCCGCTGCGTCCCTGCAGGACGCTCCTGTTCACGCTTGAGCCGCTCCTGGACCTGCTTCAGATCTTTCTGGATCTGCTCGGTACCAGTCGTTTCGAAAAAACGATTCAGTGAGTATTCTGTATACAGAAGTTTCAGATACAACCACAGCAGCTTGTCGAGACCATTCATGCGAAGTTCGGCGACCGTACCATCTTCTGACGCGCTGTTGGCGGCGTGGTAACCCTGGCTGATTGAACGCAGTTCATGGCACTGTTTGAGCAGTTCTGAAAAACGATTCTGCAAGCCACGGGGCAGCGCGGCGAACATCTTTCGCATGCGTTCATCCGTGGCTGCGGCGTCCTGAGACCGCACCACTTCGTTCTCGGTGACATCCACGTACTGCTGGAAACGGGGATGAGTCCCCACGACTCCCAGCCACGCGACTTCGGCGGCAACGACCAGCGGCAGGCCAATTTCGGGACTTCCGGACAGAAAGGAAAATCCAATGCCGCCCACCAGCCCCAGCAGGTTCCAGTGATTGGTGAATGCCTTGCGGATATAGCGGAACAGTTGCACGGAAACCAATATTCCTGAACAGTGTCGCGGGCCGGAGTCCTTGTACCCGGTCGAATCGAAAACGGGTAAGTCCACCTCTGAGGATGATCAACCAAATGGAATCTTAACCAACTTGCCAGTTTACGAAACTGTCAACAACGTACAGATACCACATTCGGATCAATCGCATCCCGGGTTTCCGGAGCATCGCGTCATTCTGCTGACTCACATTCAGCCATCAATTGGTTTCGACAGCGTCCTCAGTCTCCTCAGCGTCCAGCATTTCCTGCTGGGCGAGTATTTCACGCCGTGACATGCGGTAGAAGGCGATTCCGAAACAACTGAAGATCGTGGCCGGCATTCCCAGCATAAACAGGATGCTGTACATGTAGGCCGTCGGCCTTCGGGAGTCCGTTTCGTTCGCGTTCTTGCAGCCTGGGCAAGCTTCTGCCTGAGATTGCCATCTGTGAGGCACAACACCGGCAGTCGCTGCAAAAATGAGAACAGCAAGTGTCAGGCGAAGCAGAGATTTCATCAGACAGACTCCTCACACCAGGAAGGCTTGAAAAAGGGGGCAGAAGCCCCGGTGCTCAGCAAGCACTGATTCGGTCGGCCAGGGCCAATGGTACAGCATTCCATAAATCACCACACCGGTGATCGATACAAACAACCAGATCGGCAGGGTGATTTTTGCAAGACGCCGATGTTCTGGCCAGCGTTCTTTGAACGCAAGATAGAAAACCCGAAGGGCGAGAATCGGAACCAATGCCGCCAGAATGACGTGGGGAATCAGGATACCGAAATACACGCGTGTCGCCAGAATACTGCCATCAAAACCACGGCCGCGATATGCAGTAAACCGGTACAGAACCTCATGATACGTCAGATAGCAGATCAGGAATGCCACAGAGACGAAAAAAGACACGATCATCAGGTTGCGATGTCTGATTCTATGCCCGGACCTGATGGCCGCCAATCCCGACATCAACAACACGATACATGCGGAATTCAAACCCGCATTGATCGATGGCATTTTAGCGGCCCATGCGGGCAGCAATTCGTCGATTTTCTGATTCCTGGCCTGCGGAGTCTCAGCGGCACCTGCATCGTCTGCCGTGTCGCCACCCGTGCTGCCCTTTTGCCCCTCCTCAACAGGCTGGAGATCGTTCTCAAGAGGGTCCTCCGGTTCGTCGGCCGATTCTCCCTCTCCCTCCTTTTCTGAAGCGTCCGTGTCTTTCACGGGTACGAGCGTCAGAGGAACGGTTGGGTTATCCGCACTCGTCGCTGAAAACGAAAGGCCGGGACCCGGCTGCGGGAAGTCATCCTTGCCTTCAATGATGCGACGTAGTTTTACGACATCCTCCGGAATGGTCATCACGAACGAACCGACTGGCACTCCATCTTCGTTCACCAGCACAGCTCGATTCGAATGCGCAACCTCAAGGCCTGGTTTCCGCATGTCACCCAGATTCGGCTGAACATATTGCGTAAAACCGCTGCGAATCAGATCGTGCATCGCCATCTCATCGCCTGTAACAAACTTCCACCGCTCGTGATCGGCCTGAAATGTCTCTGCATATTTTTTAAGGACCTCGGCCGTATCGTACACAGGATCAACGCTGAATGAGACGAAACGAAAATCCGGATTCGACTTCGCGACATGACGATGAAGTTCGGAAATATCTCTGGTCATCATAGGACATGGTCCTGCACAGCGTGTAAAGACAAAGTTGGCGAGCCAGCGCTTTCCCTTCATGCTTTCGCGACTGACAGTTCCACCCATGCTTTCAGGAAACTCAAACTCCGGAAGCTCACGACTGGGGAAGCTGTAGATGACGGTCTGCTGAGTTGCCACGATCGGTTCCTGTTCTTCCACTTCTCCCGGTACCATTGAGACATTTTTCACAGGCGTATTCGCTGGAGTCTCGTCTTTTGCCATCTTGCGAACGGCAACGGAATAAACGGCTCCGAGCACGAGTGTCCACAGCACAAGGCCGGCCACGAACACAGTCCTCGACATGCCGCTCCTCGAACTCCAGGTTCGGCAGAAAACTGATTGAAGCATACGCTGCATGGGATGTGTTGCCTCAGTTGATGACCAGATCGTAGAAATTCGCTTCCAGAAAATTCTAGCATTGACCGGCCGACTCGTTGGAAAGTCGCTCTGACTCTCTCAAGGTTCCTGGATTCAATCTCTGAAACGAGAAGCCAGGTTTTCACTATTTGCCAGCAAACGTGCGGCAATGGTTGAAGTTCCGGAGATTTCGCGAGACAGTTACGCTCGGCACGCCCGTATTCAATTCTGACCGTATTTTTTGATCCAGACAGAGAGCACACGATGGCGAAACAAATCAATGTGGCGATGATCGGACTTGGTTTCGGCGCGGAGTTTATTTCGATCTATCAGGCTCATCCAAACGCAAACGTCGCGGCCATTTGCCGACGTGATCCTGCGGAACTCAGGAAATGTGGTGATCAATTCGGAATTGAAAAACGATACACCAGCTACGACGAGGTGCTGGCGGACAAAAGTATCGACGCTGTCCATATCAACAGCCCGATCCCCGACCATGCATGGATGTCGCTCAAAGCTCTTGATGCCGGCAAGCATGTGATGTGTACCGTTCCCATGGCAACCACGATCGACGATTGCCGCCAGATTGTGGAAAAGGTGAAACAAACCGGCCTGAAGTACATGATGGCCGAAACAGTTGTTTACAGTCGCGAATATCTGTTCATTAAGGAGATGTACAAGAGGGGAGAACTCGGAAAAATTCAGCATCTCGCGGCATCACATCCGCAGGACATGGACGGCTGGCCGAGCTACTGGGAAAAGATGATTCCCATGCACTACGCGACGCATGTCGTCAGCCCGTGTCTCGGACTGGTCGATGGTCTCGCCGAATACGTCAGTTGCTTCGGTTCCGGGACTGTTCGCGAAGACATCGCCACGAAGTCAGGTAACAAGTTTGCGGTGGAGACCTGTCACATTAAGATCCGTAACACCGATCTGACCGCCCATATCTGGCGGTTTCTCTACGACGTGGCGCGTCAGTATCGTGAAAGTTTTGACGTTTACGGTACGAAGAAAAGTTTCGAATGGACGCTGGTAGAACACGAGCCACACGTGATTCACACGGCAAAGAAGCCTGAACCTGAGATTCCTGAAAAAATCACAATCCCCGATTTCGCACATCTGTTACCGGAACCGATCCGTCGATTCACTCAGCCAGCCGAAATTCATGACGCCGATCACTTGTCATTCCTCCAGGGCGGCGGCCACGGCGGTTCACACCCGCACCTGGTTCACGAATTTGTAAGCGCTCTCGTAGAAGGCCGCGACCCGCGTCCCAACGCCGTCACCAGTGCCAACTGGACCTGCGTCGGCATCTGTGCGCATGAGTCCGCCAACAAAGGCGGTGAAATCGTCAGGCTGCCCGAGTTCACACTGGGATAGTGGAGTCCAAGGGCCCTGGACTGCGGCAGCCTGCTGCCGCTTTTGTCCTCGCAGCCTGCTGCGGGACTCTGGGATTTGATCTGGTGATGGAGTAGTGCCTGACGCAACGGGGCCAGCAGGCTGGCTGAGGAAAGCGGCAGCAGGCTGCCGCAGTCCAAGGTCACAAAGTCCACGGAACAAAATCCAGGGAACAAAATCCAGGGTTTTCTACATTGACGAACCGAGCGAGGAATTCGCATACTGCGCGGCATGGACACCGAGCCAGCACTTCCCACTGACGAAGACTCCGCCAAGGGCTCACGCGACTGGCCGCACGCCCCGCCTCATCGATTGCAGGCGGCGGGAGTCTATTTGCTGACGGCACGGGCTGCAGAAAAACGACACTTGCTGGCGGCGGACGCGATGAAGGACTGGTTCCAGGACAAGCTCCATGAACTGGCACAGGAGTTTGGCTGGAAACTTGAAGCCTGGGCTGTTCTCTCAAACCACTATCACTTCGTCGGCCATAGTCCGCCGGATGAAGAAGATGGCGCCTCTCTCAGTACGATGGTTCGGAAACTCCACAGCCTGACGACAAAGGAACTCAATCAGCGCGAGAACAAGCCCGGCCGCTCCCGGTTGTGGCAGAACTTTCGCGAGACTCGTCTGACGCATCAGCGGAGCTACCTTGCACGACTGAACTATGTTCATCAAAATGCCGTTCATCACAAACTCGTGGCCATTGCGTCCGACTGGAAGTGGTGCAGTGCTGAGGCTTTCAGCCAGGCTGTAAGTCCAGCATGGCTGAAAACCATCAGCAGTTTTAAATACGACCTTATCGCAGAGAAGGACGGGGATACGTAGTAGCCGTTGGACTGCGGCAGCCTGCTGCCGCTTTTGTACCCTTGGACTGCGGCAGCCTGCTGCCGCTTTTGTCCTCGCAGCCTGCTGCGGGACTCTGGGACTTGATCTGGTGATGGAATAGTGCTTGACACAGCGGGGCCAGCAGGCTGGCTGAGGAAAGCGGCAGCAGGCTGCCGCACTCCAGGGATTTACGTTTACAGATTGCGTCGTGATGTCGTCCGCGGAACAGTATCTCAAGCCCGAAGTGATTCAGAGCATCGCGCGGCTGGATCTGCGCGCGAAGTTTATTGTCGAAGGGTTGCTGGCCGGGCTGCATGCGAGTCCGTATCACGGATTCAGCGTCGAATTCAGCGAGCATCGGCGGTACGAACCGGGAGACGATCCGAAGGACATCGACTGGCAGGTGTTTGCTCGGACTGACCGTTTTTACATTAAGAAGTATCAGGCCGAAACGAATATTACCGGCTACCTGCTGATGGATCTGTCGCGCAGCATGGCGTACACATACCGCCAGACGCTGACAAAGTTCGACTATGCCATCTGTCTGGCGGCTTCCATCAGTTATCTGATGATTCATCAACAGGATCCTATCGGACTGATGACGTTCGACGATGAACTGCGCGCCAGTCTCCCAGCCCGCAGTCGGCGGTCGCATCTGGGCGATATCCTGGCAATGCTGCAACGCTGTAAGCCGACCGGAACAACCAACATCGGCGGTAATTTGCGACGTGTGGCGTCGATGATTCGCCATCGAAGCCTTCTGATGCTGATGTCCGACTTGCTGGCGGATCCGGATGAGATCATCGATGCATTGCGTATCCTGCGATTCCGTGGCCACGATGTGATTCTGTTCCACATTCTGGACGAAGCGGAAGTCACGTTCCCGTTTTCCGGCAGCGTGGATCTGCTGGAACCTGAATCCCAGGATCACGAAATCGTCGATGCGGCAGGTATCAGGGCGGACTATCTGGAGGCAGTCGCTGAATTGCGCGAACGATTCCGTTCAACATGTGTGAGTATCGGAGCGGATTATGTGCCGCTCGACACGAGTATGCCATTCGATAAGGCGCTGGTAGAATTTCTGACGCAACGCCAGGCAAGGTTCTGAAATCTCTAAAGGATAATCAATCATGAAATCTCTGTTCCGCGTTGCAACTCTTCTGACGGTGACAGTTGCCGTCAGCTCTGATGAATATTCGTCTGCCGCTTCAAAGGATCCCAACACAACCGTGACTGTTCAATCTTCCGCTACTGCTGAGACGCAACTGTCTGCTGACAATCCGTTTGCTGCTCCGAGTCCTCTCGCCTTTCACGCGCCAGCCTTTGACAGAATCCGCCTGGAGCATTATCAGCCGGCATTTATGGTGGGCATGAAGCAGCAGCTCACGGAAATGGAAGCCATCGCGGCTCAGACCGACGTACCGACTTTCGATAACACGATTATCGCAATTGAAAAATCCGGAGCCCTTCTGACACGCGTGCGAAACGTGTTTTCCAACATGACATCCGCGGAGAAAACGAAGGACCTGCAGAATATCGAAACGGAACTGGCTCCGTTGCAGGCGGCACATTCGGACAATATTCTGCTGAATCGCGGGCTGTTTGCCCGAGTTGAAAGACTCTACGAAACCCGCGAGTCGCTGGGACTCAACGAAGAACAGCGGGAAGTCCTGAAGCAGCACTACGAGAGTTTTGTCCGAGCCGGTGCGAAACTCGATGAAGCACAGCAGTCGCGGATTCGAAGCCTGAACGAGCAGCTTTCAAAGCTGGAGACGAAGTTCGAAGAAAATCTGCTGGCCGTCACCGAAGAAAGATCGGTCTTCATCGACAATGTGTCCGAACTGGACGGTCTGTCCGCAGCGGACATTGCAGCGGCAGCCGAAGGTGCGAAGGCACGCGGTAAGGAAGGCAAGTATCTGCTGGAGATTACGAATACGACTCGCGTGCCGATACTGTCGTCGCTGAACAATCGCGAGACACGGCGACGCATCTGGGAGGCTTCCGCGAACCGTGGAGTGGGACGTGACGGCGGTATCGACAATCGCCCGCTCATCCTTGAGATCGCTCAGTTGCGGGCGGAACGTTCAAAGCTGTTGGGCTTTGCAAATCATGCGGCCTTCAAATTGCAGAATCAGATGGCGGAAGAACCTGCGGCAGCTCGCAAAATGCTCGCGGATCTGATTCCCGGAGTTCTTGCAAAGGTGCAGGAAGAAGCCCGCGATCTGGAATCCATGATCAAGGAAAGTGGCGCGAGGCACGAACTCGCACCGTGGGACTGGGAATATTACACCGAGAAAGTCCGCAAGGCTCGTTTCGAAGTCGATGAAGCGGCCGTGAAGCCCTATTTTGAACTCGACAACGTCCTGAAGAACGGCGTCTTTTTTACGATGAACAAGCTGTACGGGATCGAGTTCCGTGAACGCACAGATTTGCCTGTCTACCATCCCGATGTGCGCGTCTTTGATGTCTTCGACAAAGACGGGACACACTTCGCGATTTACTACGTGGACTTTTTCAAACGCGATACAAAGCGTGGCGGAGCGTGGATGAGTTC
>CAZFDW010000155.1:0-12333 GCA_964517865.1 uncultured Chitinophaga sp. | reverse complement strand
TTTCTTAACTCACACACAGAACACAAATCATGGTTCGACTTGATCGCATTTACACGCGAGGCGGTGATGGCGGGATGACCAGCACGGGGGATGGGCAGCGAGTTTCCAAATTACATGCTCGGATTGTCGCCGGTGGTTCGGTTGATGAAACCAATTGTGCGATCGGTGTGGCGATTTCCGCAGGGACAACGGCAGAGGTGAGCCAGGTACTGCGTGAATTGCAGCAGTTCCTGTTTGACCTTGGAGCGGATCTGTGCGTTTCGCCCCCCGCCGACGGGCAACCCGATCTGCTGAACACGCGACTGTCGAGCAGCGATGCGGAACATCTGGAACGACTCATCGATCGATTTACCGAACGTCAGGCACCGCTCAACAGTTTTATTCTGCCCGGCGGTACAAAGGCTGCGGCTCAATTGCATCTCTCACGCAGTGTGTGTCGGCGTGCGGAACTGGATGTGTTACGAATGCAGGAAGCGGAACCGTTGAATCCTGCCATCGCGATTTGTCTCAATCGGCTTTCGGACCTGTTGTTCGTGCTTGCGCGAGCGGCCAATGACGACGGCAGGAATGACGTGTTGTGGGAACCGCGAAACGCCAACGGCCAGGGCGAGCGTCCTTAACTGGTTCCGGGAAATTAAACTGCGGAGAATGCCCGGCGCTCGCATTACGCCCTCACCTCCGAAAACTCGCAAACTGCTTTCGCACTCGGGACACGCCCTCCTGTGCTTGCTGGGCTGGAACCGTTTCATGCCGCCATCGCGATCATTTTCGCGTTCAACGGACTTCCATCTGTAGTCGGGTTGACTGCGCCACTTGATCGAGTACCGCTAACCTCGCACATCAAATTGTTGGCTGCTCCGGTGTGTCGGATTGCGCGCATCGAACTCCGATTTCGCCGTTCAGTCGTGATCACTGACACAGTCGAGAAGCACCCCCAGAGGCCGTGGAATATTTCAATGAACTGAATGCGTAAGATGAACGCTTCTTCGCCCTCCCGAACTTCTACTTCACATCGGCGGGCTCTGATGGGTTCTGCTTCATGGCTTCAATCTTCGCCTTGCTCTCATCGGTGGATTTCTGAATCGCTTCAAGTTTCTTCTCTACCTCAGCCGTGGTCTTCCGGCTTTTCTCAAGCACTTCTTGAGGCTCAGAGGAACTGTCAGCACATCCGATGACACACCACAACATGATTACGCAGGAATACCGGATCATATGTTTCTCAAAGATCTCGTGAGTGGTTTCGTGTATTCGCTTGAGAGGACAGGGTTGCCCCTCAGTTTTCACCGTTCTGGCGTTTCACGTCGTTCTGAAGTTACTCGCTCCCGCTACCATCCACTGCGGAAAGAAACTGATTGATCAGTCCCTCCGGGGCGTTGACGATGTGTTGCGGGCCGGGGAACGTCCTCTTTTTGACATCGTCGATATAGTCCCGGAAACCATTGACTCGCTCTACCTGGATCGCCTGCTCCATCTCGTAGAGGTTTCGATACTGTTTTGTATGGCGAGGATAGGGAGGAGCATGACAGCCGAGGATGTCTTCGGCGAACATGAACTGAATGTCGCCGCCGCTGCCTGCACCAATCGACGAAGTGACCAGTCGAGTCCGTTTGGAGATTTCCGCAAGCAACTGAGCTGGCACAACTTCCACTTCAACGGCCCAGGCACCTGCTTCTTCGAATGACTTAATTTGTTCGAAGATCCACATCGCTTCTTCAATCGTTTTGCCGACCGCCCTGAGGCCTCCCGTCCAGGTACTCAGGCGAGGTACCAGGCCGGCGTGAGCTTCCACGGGAATGCCAGCATCAGAAACAGCCCGGATCAGTTTTGGTCCCCATTGGCACATGATTCCATCGGCACCAGCCTCCATCGCGATGTAGCCAGCTCGGACAGCTTCGTCCGCAGTCGCAATCTTTGTCAGCCCGATGCAGAACGTCATGAACGTATGGGGTGCTGCTTTTCGCATCGCGATTGCTTCAGACGGATTCGCTGGATCAAACTTGACCTTCAGCGTATCAATGCCCGCCTCTTCGGCTGCCACTGCCTCCCTGGTTGTGAAGGGCATTGTCTCGGTGAGAATGGTTTTGCCCTTCAAATCCTGAAGGTGTTTCACCGTGTAGTTGCGGGTTGCGTATTCTCCGCCCAGAGTCATCGTCCGGTGGAGTCCTCGCTTGTGCGCATCTCTGGGCGCCAGGGCGCCAAATGGGTGTTCGTCAGATTTCATGGGTTTCGCAGACATAGAAACAGCGTGGAATGACTTGTGGAGGCGGTTAGATTCTCGATTCGTCTGCACAATTTCAACCAAGACAGCCCACCATCCCCTCCAAAACAAGGGCCTGTTTGTTCGCTCCATATCCAGAACAGATGACTCATCCGATTGCTTTAACCCACACTGGTCACATCGGCCGAGGTCGCGTGAGTGTGTCGGACCGGTGCAGGGAAGCGAAGCGAACACTGGTTCGCTGCATTGGTCGTTACTATCGGAGCGGCGCAGAACTGATTTGCATGGCTGCCTCGAATGATGTGAACGACACCGGTCTCAGTTGTTTATGAGCCCCGCGACGCAGGCAGTTGATATCGTTACCGGCCTTCAACTTCCAGGACCGAGGAGTTGCGTTTCAGAGTTCGCAGGCACGCCCAAACGAAAATACCGGTCAGGAGAAAGATGCACCATGGCCCAGAAACTGAGATACGTCCCGAATCAAACCAGTCTCCAAAGAACTCCAGCAGGAAGCCAACAACATTAATCTGCAGCAACGTGTTGTATTCTCACCGTAGCACATTGCGCAAGGAGAACTTCAGATTGGGACGCGTGTAGTTTTTCCAGCTGGGGATGAAGGCTGGCGTTTTCTGAATCCACTCGGTGAACTGTTCACCGAACTTCGATCACAGGAAGGCTTATTCGGCCAGCATGATCCGTTCGGAATACACCCAAAACGTCAACGTATACATTACCGGAAACCACCATGTCAGAGTGAAGCAGGCGAGGCCAAGGCCGATCAGATAGTTGGCGAGATAAAGCGGATGCCGTACCGTGGAGTAAATTCCGGTTGTACTGAGCGACTCTGCAACTTGACCAGCAGTGTTCCGCCCCCACGTTCCGGCCGGAGTGTGGCCAACCGTCACAGCTCGAATCAACATGCCGAAGAAACTGATCCCCAGAGCAATCACTTCAAGGCGATCGGCCCATAACCCGTCATGTTTGGGAAAGGGGATTGGCAACATTGCAACAACGGCAAACACGACAACCGCAATCGGAAGAAAGCTTCGCCAGCGAAACAACCAATTCCCCGTGCTCGTCAACTCACGCTGCAGGCCCATACTGAAAACCACCAGTCTTCCTGAACAAAACCGGGATACCGTGCGAGCAGACTCAGTGCTGCAAGATCCAGATGAAAGTGGCGGAAGGCTAACGCTGTCGAGTCGCTTGCTCCAGATGGTCTTGATTAATTCGTGTTTATCTGGGCCCGCTCAACTCCTCGGAAAGACTGCGGATTCGATAGACTTCTCCAGGCGTACCACGTAGTCTGGCTGTCTGTCTTTCTGGCGATTCAATGTCACGAGTTCTTGTTGTTGAAGACCAACCCAACCTCCTCAGAAGTATTGTGTCGGCAACGACCGAGGCTGGGTTCGTCGTCATCGGGGCTTCGACGCTGAGGGAAGCGACAGAACAACTCAGGAGTTCGCCGGATCTTGTGATCCTCGACATCATGTTGCCGGATGGCAGCGGACTCGACTGGCTGAAATGCCGCCGGAGCGGCAAAAACGACGTCCCCGTTCTGCTCCTGACAGCACGCGACTCCATTGAGGATCGCGTCCGTGGTCTCGACTGCGGAGCGGATGATTATCTGATCAAGCCGTTTTCGATTGATGAACTGCTCGCAAGAGTGCGGGCACTGCTGCGTCGACGGTTACCGGAAACTCACAATGAAGTGCGGATGCTGCAGATACAAGACATTCAGGTCGATCTGATGTCAAGAACTGTACTTCGCAGCGGTCGCTCGATAGAACTTCAGCCACGACAATTTGAACTGCTTGTCTTCCTCATGCAGAATCGAAATCAGATCGTCACCCGAGAAATGATCGCTGCCAGCGTGTGGAAACAGCCTGATGCAACCTGGACCAACGTGATCGAAGTGCACATCAATCATCTTCGAAAGAAGCTGGAAGTGCCGGGCACGACTGCGATACTGCAAACGGTTCGTGGTCAGGGATACCGATTAGGAGACGCCCTGTGAAAATGCTGTCCATCCGCTGGAGGCTGTCGCTTTTCTTCGCGCTTGCCGTCGCAGGGATTGTCGTTGTGTTCGGGATCGTTCTGATTCTGATCACTCGCCAGCAGTTGTTGGCGCGGACGGACGCGGCATTGCGGGAAGAGCTGCGTGAGATCCTTTTGGAAGCGGAACTGCATCATTCAGTCGCTGATTTTCAGAAAGCAGCTCAGACTCGTTTTTATCATCACGACATTTATGACTTTGTCGTTGTGGATGACAAGGATTCAATTGTCTTTGTCAGTGCGGGATTGACGACCGACCAGGGATTTCAGCTTGCGCAAAACGAGGAGACAAAGTTCATCGTCTTCGCCAGTAATCAGCTTTCCGAGACGTCAACGATTCGCTCGGCCCAATCGACATTCCACAGCGGATTTGGAAGTCTTCGAGTGTTCTCTGTCACGTCGCAGCAACCGTTGCTGGATGAACTGCGAACACTCAAAATCGTGGCCGTCGGCCTTGTGCCTGTTTCTCTGATGATTGCTGTTGCGGTGGGATATCTCATCGCTGGACGAGCACTGGCTCCGGTCACCGCAATCTGTGAAACCGCCAACGCGATTACAATTGACAGCCTGCATCGTCGGATTGAAGCCCCCAACCCGCACGATGAACTGGGGACTCTTGCGGAGACTCTGAACTCGCTGATTGCCCGTCTGGATCGGGCTGTGAGTGAAATCAAAAGGTTCACGGCCGATGCATCGCATGAACTTCGAACTCCGCTTGCCGCGCTGAAACTGGAAGCGGAGCTGGCTCTTCGCAATGAACGTAGTCCCCAACAATATCGCGCGGCCCTGAGCGTCATTGCGGAGGAAACCAATCGGTTATGTCGACTGGCTGATCAGTTGCTGAACCTTAGCCGTGAAGATGCTGGAATGGTCCAGCCCATGGAAGATCGCGTTCCTCTACACGCAGTCTTGTCCGATCTGATTCAGCAGTTGCAACCACGGGCCTTTGAAAGGTCCGTCTCGCTCAAAGCCAACGGAATTCAGCCATGTGAAGTGACGGGAAATGATGTCCGACTGCGACAGGTTTTCCTCAACCTGGTGGAGAATGCTCTGAAGTTCACACAAGCTAATGGCTCCGTTCGGGTCCGATGCGAGTGCCACGACGATGCCGTCGTCTGCAGTGTGCAGGATGATGGAACCGGTATTGCTGCCGAACATCTGCCGCTCATCTTTGGCCGATTTTTCCGGGCGGATATTGGCCGAAACTGTGAGTCCGGCGGTGTCGGTCTCGGCTTGTCGATCGCCCAGCGAATTGTAAAGGCTCATGGAGGAACCATTGACGTCCGCAGTGAAGTCAATTCCGGCACGACGGTCGTGGTCACGCTGCCGGGCAGAATGCTTCCCACTTCAATGGAAACCACTGAAGATTCTGGTGCAGTCTCAACAGCAGTTGAGCTTTCGGAGATAACAGCGTAATGCCGCGATTTACGTCTGAGTATTATTGTCTAAGTCGTCGGTTGGCAGTTGCTGTCTGTTTCATAGTCGTCACGTGGTGCGCTGGATGTGCAAAGACTTCCGACGATAAAGCCAAAGCGTCGCCTGTCGCACCAGCAAAGACGACGTATCCCGTCGCCGAGGCTACGCTCAACACAATCGAATTGACCGAAGATGCCGTGCGACGATTGGGGATTGAGACGCAGCCGATATCAGAACGCAGCATGCCTCGCTTTCGCACTTATGGTGCGGAGGTTGTGCTGCCGGCGGGAGCATCCGTTGTTGTTTCAGCGCCGCTCTCGGGGACGTTGAAGCTTCAGAGTGGGCAGGCCATGCTCATCCCTGGACAGCGGATCGAGAAGGACTCGCCAGTCCTGCAGTTGTTACCGATGCTGTCGCCCGAGCGTGATGTGTTGACGCCCGCCGAGCGAATTCGTTTTGCCGAGGCGAAGAATACGATCGCTCAAACACAGAACGATGCCGCGGCTCAGGTGCAGCAGTCGCAGGTGCAGGTTGAGGCCGCTCAGATTGCTCTGGATCGTGCGGAGCGATTGCTCAAAGATAAGTCCGGCACGATACGAACGGTTGATGAAGCCACCGCACAGCTCAAGTTGGCCGAAGCTGCTCTGGAAGCCGCCAACGCTCGCAAGGTGATTGTGGATGGAATCAAGCTGGATGCGGAAGCGGGAACTCTGCAGCCCATTCCGATTGTCGCGCCGATGTCCGGAATTCTTCGCAGTGTGCAGGTTCAGCCGGGACAGATCATGGCTGCAGGTTCGGCGATGTTTGAGATCATGAATGACGCGACGCTGTGGGTTCGTGTGCCGGTCTATGTTGGGGACCTCGACAGTCTTGATTTATCAGGGTCGGCACAATTGTCGGCCCTTGGCGAACGACAGTCGTCGCATCCTGTGAGCGTGAATCCTGTCACTGTTCCGCCGACAGCACAGGCTTTGGCGTCGACGGTCGATGTGTACTACGAACTGCCGAACGAGCACTCGAAGTTTCAGCCGGGGCAACGCTTGAGTGCTCAGATTCGCATGCAGGGCGAAGCAACGACGCTGGCCGTGCCGTGGTCCGCTGTGTATCTCGACATTTATGGCAACCAGTGGGTTTATGAGAAGACGGGCGATCGAATGTTTGTTCGTCAACGGGTCGAAGTAGCGTTTGTGGCGGACGGCTGGGCGGCATTGAATCACGGGCCAGGGGTCGGAGCATCGGTCGTGACAGCGGCGGTGGCCGAATTGGCGGGGACGGAATTCGGATTCGCGAAGTGACGTGTCGGGTGCGAATGAGTCATCGGCGAGCGGCTGGGCGTGAGCCCTCCGTGAATCTGCGCACGGACAAGCAGGCACGGAGGGCTGACGCCCAGCCGCTCGCCAGTATCAATTTACAGTTATAGGACGAGTTCACGATGAGTTGGCTGATCGAATTAGCACTCCGAATGCGAATCGCCGTTCTGGCGCTGTCGGTGGTGCTCATTGTGGTGGGACTTCGCCTGATTCCATCCATGCCGCTGGACGTTTTTCCAGAATTCGCTCCGCCGTACATCGAGATCCAGACAGAAGCGCCCGGGTTGTCGGCCGAAGAAGTTGAGAACCTCGTCACCTTTCCGCTGGAGAACGCCCTCATCGGCACACCGGGACTGGAAACGCTGCGATCAAAGTCCGTGATGGGATTGTCTTCGATCCGCTTGCTGCTGCATCAAAATGCGGACGTTGATAGAGCTCGACAGTTGGTTCAGGAACGGCTGGCGTCGGAAGGTCCTCGACTTCCCAACGTTGCGCGGCCACCCGTCATTCTTCAGCCGTTGTCGTCCTTGAGCCGCATGCTGAAGATTGGCATCTGGTCGGACAAGCTTGACCAAAGCGATCTCACAGAACTGGCCGTGTGGACGATCCGGCCTCGACTGATGGCCATTTCAGGCGTTGCCAATGTCGCCATCTGGGGACAGAAGGATAAGCAGCTTCAAGTGATCGTCGATTCAGAACGTCTGCTGGCCCACGATGTCTCGCTTGATCGAGTGCTGCAGAGTGCTCGTGATGCCGTGGCTCTGGATGCCGGCGGTTTTGTCGACACGCCAAACCAGCGACTTGCGGTGCGGCAGCTTTCATCGGTGAAAACTCCGGAAGAGATGGCCCGCACAGTCGTGTCATTTCGAGATGGGGCCGCACTGCATCTCGGAGATGTCGCCGATGTGAAGATCGGAACTCCGCCCGCGATCGGTGACGCGATCATCAACGATCAACTCGGGCTGCTGCTGATTGTTGAGAAACAGCCGGCCGCAAACATGCTGGAAGTGACTCGCAAGGTGGAGGCGGCTCTGGACGCCATGCGACCGGGTCTGAAGGATGTCGAAATCGACCCGACCATCTTTCGACCAGCGACGTTTATTGAACGCTCGATCGACAACCTGACGTCGTCACTCCTGACGGGATGCATCCTGGTGGTCGTCGTCATCTGGCTGTTTCTCTTCGACTGGCGAACGGCCATCATCAGTCTGACCGCGATTCCTCTTTCGCTGATGGCCACCATTATTCTGCTGTACTGGATGGGCCTGACCATCAACACCATGATCATCGCCGGTCTGGTGATTGCACTGGGCGAAGTCGTCGATGATGCGATCATCGATGTGGAAAACATCGTGCGCCGATTGCGCATCAATCGCACGCTGGCAAAGCCGCGGTCATCATTCCGAGTTGTCCTCGAAGCATCGCTCGAAGTACGCAGTGCTGTGGTTTATGCCACAGTGATCATCATGCTCGTCTTTCTTCCAGTCTTCTTTCTGGAAGGACTTCCCGGAGCGTTCTTTCGTCCTCTGGCGATCGGGTATGTTGTTGCTATTCTGACATCGCTGTTTGTTGCCTTGATTGTTACTCCTGCAATGTGTCTGCTGATTCTGCCCGGCCATCAAGTGTCAGACAAGGAGCCGCCCCTGAGCCGCTGGCTGCGAACTCCCTATCGAGCGATGTTGCCATGGTTTGCAAGTCGTCCCAAGTCGGCGTTCCTGTTCCTCGCGGTATCACTGGCGGGAACGCTGATTGTACTGAACGGCTTGGGGCAGGAGTTTCTTCCGAACTTTCAGGAGACGGATTTTCTGATGCACTTTGTTGAGAAGCCCGGCACGTCGATCGAGGCGATGAATCGAGTGACCATTCAGGCCAGCCGCGAGCTTCGTGCGATCCCCGGTGTGCGAAACTTCGGCAGTCATATTGGACGGGCCGAAGTTGCCGATGAAGTCGTGGGCCCCAACTTTACGGAACTCTGGATCAGCATCGACACCGATGTGGACTACAACGAGACACTTGGAAAGGTCCAGACAGCGGTTGACGGTTATCCCGGCCTCTATCGCGACGTACTGACATATCTGCGAGAACGAGTGAAAGAAGTCCTGACCGGGGCCAGTTCCAGCGTGGTGGTGCGAATCTATGGTTCGGATCTGAACGTCCTGCGAGCCAAAGCCAAAGAAGCCGAAGCCGTGATGGCAAAGATTGAGGGCATCAACAATCTGAAAGTCGAAGCCAATGTGCTGGTGCCTCAACTGGAAATCAAACTGCGACACGACGCAATTGAGCAATTCGGACTGACCCCGGGCCAGGTGCGTCGCGCGATTACAACGGTACTTCGTGGGACAAAAGTTGGCGAAGTCTATGAGGGGCAAAAGAAGCAGGATGTCGTCGTCTGGGGCACTGAAGCGACTCGCACGGATCTGAATTCACTTCGCGAGATTCGCATCGATACTCCAACTGGAGGCCAGGTACCGCTTCGCGATGTGGCGAATGTTGCCATCGTGCCGGCTCCGAACGAAGTGAAACGTGAAGGCGGTTCGCGACGTATCGACGTGACCTGCGATGCCAAAGGACGTGACCTTGGTTCCGTCGCACGTGACGTGGAAGCCGCTGTTCGCGGGCTGTCATTTGACCGCGGATATCATCCGGAGTTTCTCGGTGAATACGCAGCTCGACAGGAATCTCAGCGGCGATTGGTCACTCTGGGCGGAGTTTCTTTGCTGGGGATTCTGCTGATCCTCTACATGGACTTTCAGTCGATTCGTCTGACGGCCATGGTCGCGCTGACGATTCCGTTTGCCCTGATCGGCGGAGTCATCGCAGCGTGGATAGCAGGTGGCACTCTATCGCTGGGTTCGCTGATCGGCTTCGTCACTGTGCTTGGGATTGCCGCTCGAAACGGCATCATGCTTGTGAGTCACTACCGCCATTTGCAACAGGTGGAAGGCGAACCGTTCGGCCTCAGCCTGGTCGTTCGCGGTGCCGAAGAACGACTGATTCCGATTCTGATGACGGTGCTGACGACGGCCCTGGCGTTGCTTCCTTTGGTGATGGCGGGCAACAAGCCGGGACACGAGATTGAGTACCCTTTGGCGATTGTGATTCTCGGCGGAATCGTCACATCCACGATTCTCAACCTGTTTGTGCTGCCACCGCTCTATCTGCTGTGGGGACGCAACGCCGTTCCGCCTTTAGAAGACAGTGAAACTGCTCCGCCTATAACGACCTGACGGCATATTCGGACTAACCGACACAACTCTGATCACTGGAACTCAAGCGGCAATTCCTGTCGATCGAGCCTCAAAGCCGAGCGATCGCAAGTTTAACTTTGGCTTATCCGGCTCAAGGACTTTGCCTTCATGGCACCTGGATAGACGAACAGAAACACAGGTCTTTTCTCATCCGTCGGTCAAAAGCGTGCCTTATGGGAATCTATCGTTACAGACTGCCTCAGGTTTTGATTCTGGCAATCATGCTTAGCGCTGGTTGTCGTTCGGCGAATCTCGGGCGTCGAAGTACCGCTACGTCTGCAGATGCGTACGCTCCCGCCGTGCCTAAGCAGGAGACAGCAGTACTGCCGGAATCAGGGACGACTGGAAAACGGACGACGGGAAAACTGACAGCTGCTGACGAAACAAGACTACCGCTCCATGCAGCATCCCTGTCGAACGTTCTGCAGGAATCCGGTGGCACAAACGGCAGCGTTGAGACACCCTCTGATCAAACGTCTCATCAAACGTCCGCTGCAAGCATCTCACTTTCAGAATTGAGCGCAACGGCGGTTTCACAAAATCCGGATCTGGTCACTCTTCGTCAGTCCGAACGGGTCAGTCTTGCAGCAAAGGGCGTTGCTGAAACGTACCCCTTTAATCCTTTCCTGCAGGTGCAAGCCACGCCATTTCAGGATGCAGGAAACGGTGGCCCGAACAATATGTACCATTACGTTCTGCTGATGCAGACAATCCAGTTGGCTCATCAGCAGGACTTTCGTGAACAGTGCGCCAGATTTGCTCTCAACAGCACGCGATGGAACATTCATCATGCGGAGCTGCAGACACTGGCTCAGGCCCAGCGTCTTTACTTCACAGCCTTGTATCTTCGAGGGATCCGCACACTGGCGGAGACCAGTCATGAGAACAATCTGCAACTGCTGAGGATCCTCGAGAATCAACTGGATGCCGGAGAAGCGACAGCCGCCGATGTGGCGATCGTTCGAGTCGATACGGCCTCAACTCGTCAGCAGCAACAACTGGCCTCGGCAAACTTCCGAAACGCCTTCCGAGATCTCGCGAGGCACGTAGGGATACAGCCCGGTTCTCTTCCAGACATTGCCGGAGATCTTCACCAGTTTCAATGGCGGCTTCCCAACGTTGCCTCACACAAGGCCACATCTGCTCAGATTGAGTGGAACCGTGACGAGTACGATCATGACGAGTGGGATCATGCGGTCAACAGTTCCACAAGCAATGTCGTCGGATGGGCGATGTCGCGTCCGGATGTCATGGCAGCTCGCTCAGAAGTTGATGTGACTCGCGCGAATCTGGGGCTTGCTTCTGCATCCAAAACACCCGACCTTCAGGTGGGACCTTATTACCAGTCCACTGCCGACAGCACGACCTTTCTCGGTTTCCGCGCTCAAATGGATCTCCCCATTGTCAACAACGGAGAGCCTCTGGAACGTCAGCGACTGGCCGAACATCATCAGAGAATCACCGCGTGGACTCAGGCCCAGCGACGAGCCGAACTCGAAGCGACCGCCGCGATGGATCGCTATACGACGGCTCTTGCGGCGATCCAGTCCGACATGGAAGAAGTGCCGTCCTCTGATCTTCCCACAGAACTTAAAGGATTGGAAAAAGAATTTGCCGCCGGCGAAGTCGATGTCGTCCGGGTCGTCCAGGCCCGCACCAGCCTCATCCTCAACCGCCGCGCTCGCCTCGACCTGCTTAACGAACTCAGCCAAGCCACCGCAACGCTGGTTGGAGCGACCGGTATACCGATTGAAAGCATTGTACAACTCGATCTGCATGCAGAGTAAATCACCTTCGTGTCAGGCAAAGTGCATATGCGATTCTCCAGAATTACACTGAGCACTCAAAAAGTCACGTCACACACGCCGTCCCCGTAGCAGTGCGCGGGCTCAATAGCGAGAGGTTACCAGAACATTCCGCCAACAACTTCTGCAGCCGCAACGCCCGAGGAAATGAGCATGTTGTGCCCGTTTGGGTCCGACTCTCCGATTTTTGATGCGATGCGATAGCTCCCTCCGATGAGACCGACCGACGCGAGTTCGCAGGTAGCCGTTCGCTGCTCCGGACCGGGTGGCCTCGGGGCGTT
>CAZFDW010000154.1:0-12394 GCA_964517865.1 uncultured Chitinophaga sp. | reverse complement strand
GCCCAATGGCTACATCCTGTCGTCCCTCCGGGACTGAATCACACTTTAAGAAATCGCGTGGACTGTGTCCAACCAATGGTTTCATTGATCAAAATCCTTCACGGCGCCGCCCGTTGAGCCTGAAGACAGATTTTGGAAGTGGATTCAAAACCAACGACGGTTTGGGAAATCACGACACATAGAATTCGATAGGGTCAGGAAATTTGAAATCTGAGATCCTCATTCATCGTTCAAACGCAGCACGCGAAATCGATTAAGATTATGATTAAGAGTACGATTAGGAACAAAGGCATGGTGCATAGTTTCAAAACTCTTCACATCAAAAGCTCTGGACAGCGATGACGACGGAACTGAAAACACTCAACGCAGACCAGATGCGGAACTGGATTCACCAGCATGTGCCGCTGGATGATTTTCGTGGCCAGCGCGTGCTGATGATTGTGCCGGACAATACCAGAACGGCTCCATTGCCGGTTCTGTTTCCGGCACTTCGAAGTCTCCTGCGACCCGTGACGAAATCTCTGGATGTCATGGTGGCACTGGGCACACACCCGCCAATGCCACACGAGAAAATCCGTGCGATGCTGGGGATTGCGGACAACGATCCGTGCCGCGATGTCGGGCTGTTCAATCATGCGTGGGACAATCCGTCTGAACTCTCGACGATCGGCACTCTGACGGAAGCCGAGACGCGCGAAATTTCCGACGGTGTGCTTTCAATGGAAGTTCCCGTGCAGATCAATCGGCGGATTCACGACTATGACGTGGCGTTGGTCGTCGGTCCTGTGTTCCCTCACGAAGTCGTGGGCTTCAGTGGCGGCAACAAGTATTTTTTTCCGGGTATCTCCGGCCCGGAACTGCTCAACTTCTTCCACTGGCTTGGCGCGCTGATTACAAATGTGGGGATCATCGGCGTGCAGGATACGCCCGTGCGTCGTGTCGTGGATCGAGCGGCAAAGCTGGTGCCTCTGGAGCGTCGCTGCCTGGCGTTCGTCGTGTCCACGGATGCGACTCCGTATGGCATGTTCTATGGAACGCCGGAAAAAGCCTGGCGCGGCGCGTCCGAGTTGTCAGGTTGCGTGCATATCAAGCGGCACGCAAAACCGTATCAACAGGTGCTGTCGTGTGCGCCGCCGATGTATGATGAACTGTGGGTTGCCGGTAAGTGCATGTACAAGCTGGAACCTGTCGTCGCGGACGGTGGCGAATTGATCATTTACGCACCACACATGAAGGAAATCTCCGTCACGCATGGGCCACATATCGAACATGTCGGCTACCACGTTCGCGATTACTTCACAAAGCAATGGGATCAATTCAAGCATTTGCCATGGGGCGTGCTGGCACATTCGACGCATGTTCGCGGAACCGGGACATTCGAAAACGGCATCGAACGGCCGCGTGTCCAGGTGACTGTTGCGTCACAGATTCCTCGGGAAGTCTGCGAACGCATCAATCTTGGTTATCGTGATCCAGCCTCGATCGACGTGGAATCATTCGCAGATCGTGAAGACGAAGGCGTACTCCTGGTTCGCAAGGCCGGCGAACACCTCTATCGGCTGCAGGACGAATGGAAGACCGCTGTTTCATGAATGGTTCTAGTTCGACTGTCCCAGATTCACGACCTCCAGCAGGACATCGCGTTGAAAAATGTGCCTGGAACTTTGGAGGCATCACATGGTGCGGGTCATGGTGCTGCGGGTCATGGTGCTGCGGGTCATGGTGCCATCCATCGTAGACACGTGTGACGAAAGGTGGTCAGGCAGAGCAGTCTGCGCTGTCGAATGCGACGGCATATCGACGTTTGGCCTCTTTCAGCACATGGACGGTATACCTCTTCCCCGATTGCAACGAAAGACGCGAGCCCGACATGCTTGAAATCCCACTTGGAATTGCCGCTTGCTTTGCCATGGCAAAGATCGCCGATGCCGATGACGAATCAGGTTCACTCTGGGGCGCAGTGACATTTCTCTTGTGCCTCGTTGGAGTCTTGATTATTCCGTTTCCCTTCTTGCGCATATTGGTAGCCGCAGTTTTGACGTTTGTACTGATGATCGTCGCCAAGGCTGTGAGAAACCGGTAATGGAAACTCTCGACGGGTGGCACTGTCGATGAAAACCGAAACAGTGTGCCACTGGCTCAGCCAGCGCTTTTGGGCTTTGTGTGGATATTCGTCGATTGTGAGATTCAACTCAGGGCAAGCACTGGCAGAGGCAGTGGCACACAATCAAGGACCTCCCCGACATTCAGCCTGCCAATGCCACTTCGCCGACAAGACTGACCTTTTCTGAATGGTTTTAACGAGACGTCTGCCTCATGCTGACAGATTTTTTACAAACTCAGTTTTCCGGGAAAAACGCTGGCCATTGCAAGGTCGTTTGACATCGCCGGAGCCCTCATTTTCTCGCAACGAAGTTTCGTGGGAACTTCCCGCGCATCGAAGGCGTCAGACGTGCCGACCTGTCTGGATGTTTGAGTCATTATGCGATAGCTTCCGTGCGACGGAGCAGCAATGTGTTTTCCTGTAAGGGTTGTAGTCATGTACAAAGCGTTTGCGTGCCTGGCGGCGGTGGTTCTCTTGAGTTCTGCGGGATTGATGGCAACGACAATGGAACAACCTCCAGAGAACAAGCGGGCTCAGGCGAAAAAGCATTATGACGAGAACAACTTTAACGATGCGTTGCAGCTGTATCGGTCGCTGGCTCAGGATCCGGAGAACTCAGGGAAGGGAGCTCCGGAGGATTTGGGATTCGCCATCGCGTGCCTGAACAATCTCGGGCTGGTGCATGAAGCCGATGAACTGGTCGAAACGTCGATTGAGACTCACAAGACGGATTTTCGTCTGCTGGCCCGTGTGGCTCAGGCGTACTCGGGCGAACTTGAAATTGGCGGCTTCGTGATTGCCGGCAAGTTTGAACGCGGCGGTCATCGTGGTGGCGGACAGTTTGCCAGCGTGGCGGCTCGGGATCGAGTGCGGTCGCTGCAGTTGCTGCTCGAAGCGATTGCTCTGGCGGAAAAAGACGACAACGCGACAGCGGCGGAACGAGCGGACTTGTGGCGGCGAGTCGGCGATCACATCAGCAGCGCGCGCCATGGTGAAGCCTGGAAACTGCAGGATCTAACGGACCTCAGCGTATTGCCGGACGTCGACGTTGCAGATGGCGGAGGGTATGGTTACGGTCGCGGTGGCTGGGGCGGATCGAGCAAAGGTGCTCCCGTGGATCAGGCCGGCAATCCCGTTTTTCACCATAAGCCGGAATCATGGGACGCAGCCAGGTCTGACGGCGAACGCTGGCGCTGGACCATGGCTCAGGTCGTGCAGCATGTCGCCGATCGCCGCAGCCAGGTGGAGCTGGAGTGGGCCGGATTCCTGCAGTCGCAGTTTGGGGTCGGGGCATCGACGGTCGGCGGACCTCCCGTCATTCGCGAGGCTGCAGAAGGCGGCGAAGCGGGCGATGAGAAGCCAGTGCCGTCCGATGAATGGGCGGCGCATGAGTTGGCAGACACCGAGACGATTGCGAAGCTGACGTCCGGCGTGAAGCGGTTCGCACTGGCGGATGAGTTCAATCACACTGCGATTCTGAAGGCCGTTATTGCGCGAGGTGACGGGACAAAACGCCAGGCTCTGGAATCGCTGATCAGCGAACGCATGAATCGGCATCAGTATCCGCAGGCTGCCGTGCTGTTACGAGAGATGTTGAAGCTTGCGACCGACAGGGATGACAGGCAGGCCGTTCAGGCCCGCATCGATCAAATCGTGAAGAACTGGCTGCAGATTGAAAGCACGTCAGTGCAGCCCGCCGGAAAAGGCGCGACGCTCGATATCAGATATCGCAACGGCAGCAAGGCCACTTTTGACGCTCGCCCGATTAAGATCGACGAACTGCTCGCTGACGTCCGCAAGTACATCGAAAGCAAACCGCAACAACTTGACGGAGTCAAGCTGCAGATCGACAACATCGGCTGGATGCTGATTCGTAATGACGAGGCAAAGTATCTCGAAAAGTCTGTCGCAAAGTGGGAACTGGATCTGAAGGCTCCGGAAAACCACTTCGATGCCATGACGACCGTGACGACGCCGCTGCAGAAAGCCGGAGCCTACTGGGTCACGGCGAAGATGAAGGATGGCAATGAGGCGCGCATCGTGCTGTGGGTGGCTGATACCGCGATCAGCCGCAAGCGTGTAGAAGACGGCACGATGTACTACGTTGCTGATGCGGTGACTGGTGCGCCAATCGCTCGAGCGGATCTGGAGTTCTTCGGGTGGCGTCAGGAGTACCGCCAGAATCGCAACCACGAGATCTTCACCAATCGCTTTGCGGGTCGGACCGACGTGGATGGTTTAAGCACGCCGGAGCCGAAAGATCTGATTCCTCAGAATCAATGGATCGCGATCGCCCGGACAAAGGACGGACGTCTGGCTTATGATGGCTTCACCGGAGTGTGGAATCCAGAAAAGCTTCAGCCGCTGGATTACAGCCCGCTGAAGGTTTATTCGATTACAGACCGGCCGGTGTATCGACCGGGACATGCTGTCAAGTATCGCCTTTGGACACGCAAACCTCGCTTTGATGCGGACGACAACAGCTATGCGGACAAGCAATGCTGGGTGCAGATTCGCAATCCGAAGGGCGATGTCGTCTATGAAGTCGAAGCGAAGACGGACCGCTGGGCGGGCGTCGATGGCGAGTGGACCATTCCGACGGACGGAACTCTTGGGACGTACATGATTGGGATTGCGGAAGAAGTGATGGTGTCCGTCGCCGTTGAAGAAAACGGTGTGACAAAGATGGTCACGAAACCTCAGCGGAACATGATCGGCAACGGTTCGTTTGTCGTTGAAGAATATCGCAAGCCGGAATATGAAGTGAAAATCGAAGCTCCGGAAAAGCCAGTAAAGCTTGGCGAGAAAATTCAGGCAAAGATTATCGCCAAATACTACTTCGGAGCCCCGGTGACCGAAGCGAAAGTGCATTACAAAGTTGAACGCACCAAAAAGGACAGCCGCTGGTATCCAATCGCGCGCTGGGACTGGTTGTACTCGCCGGGCTACTGGTGGTTCGCTCCGGACTATCAGTGGTACCCCGGTTTCAATCGCTGGGGCTGCATGCCGCCGATTCGACCATGGTGGAACTGGAGTCCTGATCCACCGGAAATCGTCGTGGAAGGCGATGCCGAGATCGGCGAAGACGGTACGTTCCTTGTTGATATTGATACCGCAGCCGCTCTGGCCAGTCACAGCGACAGCGATCACAACTACAACATCACGGCAGAAGTTGTTGACAAATCTCGTCGCACAATTGTCGGCAACGGCAGTGTGCTTGTGGCTCGTGATCCGTTCAAGGTCTTCACGTGGACCGATCGAGGCCACTATCAGACAGGCGACACGGTCAACGTGGGCTTTCAGGCTCGCACGCCGGACGACAAGCCCGTCAAAGGCAGCGGCAAGGCGACGCTGTTCTCGGTGAAGTACGATGGCGACAAACCGGTTGAGCAGGAAGTGAAGTCGTGGGACGTCACGACCAATGAAGACGGGTCCGGGACTCTGAAGATGACCGTCCCCGTTGCAGGTCAGTTCCGCATCAGTGTGAAAATCGCGGACAGCGAAGGCCACGAGATGGAAGGCGGCTATGTTCTGTTCGTCCGAGGCCCCGCAGACAACGGTGGCGGTTACCGCTTCAACGATCTGGAACTGATCACGGAGAAGCAGGAATACCAGCCGGGCGAAAAAGTCCAGCTGCAGGTCAACACGAACAAGCCGGACAGCACAGTTCTGCTGTTCGTGCGACCGATGAATGGGCTGTGTTCAAAGCCGATCGTGCTCCGCATGAAGGGCAAAAGCACCGTGCACGAGATTTCGATCGAGCGCACGGACATGCCAAACATCTTTATCGAAGCGGTGACCATCGCTGACGGTAAGGTTCACAGCGAAATGCGTGAGATCGTGGTTCCTCCGGAGCAGCGAATTGCGAATGTCGAAGTGCTTCCGTCAGCCAACAGGTATCGTCCGGGTGAAGAAGCGACGGTGAAGCTGAAGCTGACGGATCTGAATGGGAATCCATTCGTCGGCAACACAGTATTGTCGGTGTACGACGCAAGTCTGGAGTACATCGCAGCAAGCAGCATCCCTGAAATTCGCAGTTTCTTCTGGAACGTGCGTCGTCAGCATCATGCGAGTGTCTTCTCGACGCTGCAGCGAGGCTCCGGGCCGGTATTTCGCGACAACGAAATCACCATGCAGATGTTGTTCGGCAATGATCCGTCGATGGGTGGCGGTGGCTACGGCGGAATGCTGGGAGGCATGGGTGGTGGAGGCTTTGGCGGCGGCCGAGGCGGCATGATGCGCAGCAGAATGATGATGAGTGAAGGTGCCATGATGGCTCCGGCGGCTGCGATGGAAATGGATGCCGCTGCGCCAATGGCATTCGGAATGATGGCGAAAGGAGCTGCCCAGGGAGCACCACCCGCCGCTGGCGGAGCTGAAGTTGCCCCGACGCTCCGCTCCAACTTTGCCGACACGGCCTACTGGGTCGCCTCTTCAACGGCCGACGAAAGTGGCATTGTCGAAGTGAAGTTCACGGTGCCCGATAACCTGACGACGTGGAAGATCAAGGCCTGGACGATGGGCGATGGCACGCGAGTCGGCTCGGGCACATCCGACATTATCAGCAGCAAAGACCTGATTATCCGGCCGCAAACGCCACGTTTCTTTACCGAACGCGATCAGATCGTGCTGTCCGCGGTGGTTCATAACTATCTGGCCAGCGAAAAATCTGTCAAAGTCGTCATCGAAAACGAAGGCGGACATTTGAAGCTGGTCGACACTGATCGGCGAGCGGCAGGGCGTCAGCCCTCCGTGGACGATGCACAGCAGGACGATACACGGAGGGCTGACGCCCTACCGCTCGCCAATGAGCAGACTGTCACCATCGCCGCCAACGGCGAGGCTCGTGTCAACTGGACGGTCGATGTTGTCGCCTCCGGTCTGACCACCATTCGCATGAAGGCATTGACCGACGAAGAATCGGATGCCGTCGAAATCAAGGTGCCCGTGCAGGTGCATGGCATGTTGAAGACCGAGAGCTTCACGGGAGTTATTCGCCCCAACGGCGAGAAGGCTGTAGTCGAAGTGCGAGTCCCCGAAGAACGCATTCCGGCTCAGTCACGTCTTGAAATTCGTTACAGCCCAAGTCTGGCCGGAGCGATGATCGATACGCTGCCGTACCTGCTGGAATATCCGTACGGGTGCACCGAACAGACTCTCAATCGTTTCCTGCCTGCCGTGCTCACTCAACGCACGCTGCAGAAAATGGGAGTCAATCTGGCCGATGTAAAGAAGCAGCGAACCAATCTGGATGCTCAGCAGACGTATCGCGGCAAGTACCCGGCTCACTGGGGCGAGCAGCCACAAGTCCAGACTCGCGATCTCCGTGAACTGCCCGCCGGATTCGGCCAGGGCAGTAGCACGCTTGCGAAGTGGATTCAGGAGCACATCGACGCAGACACGAAACTCATGAAGGGCCGTTCAAAGGATTTCAATCCGGTCTTCGACGACGTCGAGATGAATCGTATCATCGCCGACGGCGTGAAGGCCCTCACCGAGATGCAGCTCACCGACGGCGGCTGGGGATGGTTCTCCGGCTACGGCGAACATTCCTCAGCGCATTTGACGGCTCAGGTTGTGCATGGCCTGACGGTCGCTACACAGAACGACGTGCCCATTCTTCCCGACGTCATCCAGCGCGGTGTCGAATGGCTGAAAGGGTATCAGGCCAACGAACTGACGAAGCTTCGCGAAGGCGACAAGCATCGTGAGAATCCGAAGTACGATGGCCGAGCCGAATACAAGATGCAGGCCGACAACATGGATGCCTTCGTCGCTATGGTTCTTTCTGAACACGATGCGAACGACCCGGCAATGACCGATTACCTCTATCGAGATCGCGGTGATCTGTCGGTCTACGGCCTGTCGCTCACGGGACTCGTGTTGCACAAACAACAGGACGCCGAACGCCGCGACATGGTCATCAAAAACATTGAACAGTTCCTTGAGCAGGACGAAGAAAACCAGACCGCGTGGTTGCGGCTTCCGGAATCCAGCTGGTGGTACTGGTATGGCAGCGACAACGAAGCCATGGCGGTCTACCTGAAGCTGCTCGTCGCAGTGCGACCGAACGACGAGATCGCTTCACGGCTCGTCAAGTACCTGCTGAACAATCGCAAGCACGGCACGTACTGGAACAGCACTCGTGACACCGCGATGGTTGTCGAGTCCATGGCCGACTACATCAAAGCCACGGGTGAAGATCAGCCGGACATGACGGTTGAAATTCTGATTGACGGCGAAGTCCAGAAGACGGTGAAGATCAACGGGGAAAACCTCTTCAGCTTCGACAACGTGTTGTTACTGGAAGGCGACGCCGTGATGTCCGGAAACCACAAGATCGAAGTCCGCCGCACAGGCAAAGGCCCGGTTTACTTCAGTGCGTATCTGACCAACTTCACGAAAGAAGACCAGATCACTGCGGCCGGTCTGGAAGTCAAAGTCCAGCGAAAATTCTATCGTCTGGAACGTGACGATAAACAGGTCAGTGTGCAGGGTGATCGAGGCCAGGTGGTAAGTCAGCAAGTCGCAAAATACAAACGCATTCCATTGGAAGATCTGCGTTCCGTCACCAGCGGCGATCTGATCGAAGTGGAGATGGTCATCGACAGCAAGAACGACTACGAGTACCTGCTGCTCGAAGACCACAAACCCAGCGGCTTCGAACCCGACGACCAGCGCAGCGGTTATGTCTGGGAAGGCCTGCGAGCCTACCGCGAACTCCGCGACGACCGAGTCAGCTTTTTCCTCCAGGAACTCGCCCGCGGCCAGCACAGCATCAACTACCGCCTCCGCGCCGAAACTCCCGGCAAAGTGTCTGCATTGCCCGCGACCATCGAAGGCATGTACTCACCAGAACTCGTCGGCAACAGCGATGAGTTCAAGTTGAGGGTGATCGATCGGGAGTAGTTTTGTGAAGACGAAGCCGGAATTACTTTTTGCTCCGGTTCGGTATTGAATTCAGAACTTCCCTGGAGGAATTCTGCATTGTTGGTGAATATGCTATGACTACCATCGGATTTGTTCCGCTGGGAAAAGCTATGCAAATACACGCATCTGATTAAGAATGCAATTCAATGATTGATTCGGTGGATTTCAAAAACTTCAAAGGCCTTCGTGAAGTAACGGTGCCACTGGGGCGTCGTTTTTGCGTGTTGGTCGGCCCTAACGGTGCAGGGAAGACCAGCGTTCTGCAGGGAATACACTTTCTGGCACAATGCACTGCTGGGCGACCAACAGACATTTTTTCAGGAGCACGTGATTCTCGTCGCCTGGCGTTCAACGGAGGAGACGGGAATTTTGAGATTACTGTAACGGGAGACAAAAGAACGCTGGCTCTCCGGTCAGAGAACCGAAGAGTCAACAATTCGTCTGTATTCTGGAATTCAGTGGACGGCGGGAAGTTCACTGCCACTGAAGACAACGTTGGATTCATCCGGGATCACTCGCTGTTTGACGTATTTGGGAGGTGTGTCTTCCTGAAGCTGGATGCTTCTGAATTGGCACGCCCATCAGTTGGAGGCGTAACACGATTGGAATTCGATGGTGCGGGACTACCTTCGGTCCTTGCCTCGTTGAAGCTGAAAGATGATGATCGCTTCGATCAAATCAAGGAATACCTGAGAGAGGTTGTCCCTTCGATTGCAGGGTTCCATATTGAACAGCGAATGGTCTTTGACCTTGTGACGCGGCAGGAAAAACCTGGCTTTTCACTGTTATTCAAAACCGAAAATGCAACTGACATCCCAGCCGATCTAGTCAGTGAAGGTACGCTGCTTGTCCTGGGACTGCTGACTGTCATTTTGGGGCCAACGAACCCGCGTATCATCCTGATGGACGACATTGACCGCGCATTGCACCCCAAAGCACAGTTGCAGTTGGTTCAACTGATTCGCCGTCTGCTGGAAAAAATGCCAGATCTTCAGATCATCGCAACCAGCCATTCGCCCTACTTGATCGATGCTATGGAACTGGATGAAGTAATTTTGACTTCGAGCGATGGAGATTGTGGCACAATCTGCAGTCGGCTCTCCGATCACCCTGACGCTGAAAAGTGGAAGGACGCAACTGAGACTGGTGAGTTTTGGACCATGGTCGGAGAAAACTGGGCTACCCACAACACCGGAGTTGTGCAGTGATTTCGTTGGCTGCAGTGTGCGAGGATCAAGCAGATTTTCAGTTCGTGAGTTGCCTTGTCGATCGGTTGCTGACTGAATCCTTCGACTGGATCGATGATTCAGTCCTGAATAATTATCGTGAGTGGTTTTATCAAGGCTCCGACAACAACTTGTTCTTCAAGTGGGCGTCTATCAAAAGACTGTGCAGGCAACAGAATATAAAATTCCACGGGCACTTCGATGGTGTGCCGGCATTTCCTGATGCAAGAACAGGACTCAAGGCGTTGCGGTTAATCGAACGATTGGCTGGCGGTGCAATCAATGTGATCCTGCTGATTCGTGATCAAGACGATGAGCCAACCCGGTATGACGGGTTGCATCAGGCCAAAACAGAATTCGTCAAAGCCGCGTTCAACGTTTCAATCGTCATTGGACTCGCGATAATCGAACGAGAATCGTGGATGTTATCCGGTTACATCGCTCAAGGTATGTCTGAAGCTGAGTTGATTGCGTCACTTCGGCGAGACCTGGGCTTCGATCCCACTGCAGCACCGCAACTTCTCACCGCCGGCAAAGATGATACTGCTGTAAAGAGCCCAAAAAGAGTGCTGAAGGTTCTGACAAATGGCGACTTTGACCGTGAGCAACAATGTATTGCATTGACTCCCATCGAAGTGCTGAAAACCCGAGGACAGAGTAACGGACTTACCGAACTCCTGGTTGATTTCGAAACAACGATCCTGCCTCTCTTCAAGTAGATAGATACGGTCTGCGGAATGTCGTTCATTCCCTCGCTTGTATCTCTTGATACGGTTGAACAGAATCCGTTCTTCACCCACCCTCATGGAGGAATTGCAATGGTCGCTGAATCAACCAAACCGATTGCGATCGCGGACAAGCTGCTCGACGCCTTATCGGGAATTGGTCAACCGGGCCACTTTTGCGTCAGTGGCGATTTGCCCATGACAATGCCCGGCCTGGAAGTTGACAGTCTCGGGCCGGTGAGCCTGCCGCTCAACAGGACTCAGGCGAAAAAGCTCATTGAGTGCTGCCGGCAAGCTCCGTATGGACAAGGCAGCGATACGGTCGTCGATACTGACGTCCGGCGCGTATGGGAACTCGATCCGCAGCAATTTCAACTTACCGGCCCGGAATGGGACAGTATGGGGCGTGGAAGAATTCGAGCATGCAAGTACTGTGGCAGCACGCCAAGGCGCGGGCAGGGAATCTGCGGTCGCTGCGAAGCTCGGCCGAAGGCTGAGAACATCAGATGGAAGGCGATCTGCGAGGCCCGAGAAACCTTGTTCGGATTTCTCATGCAAAGCAATATCTCGGAATGCAATGTAGCGACCGCCAGATTGCTTCTTGAGATCGACGATCCCGATCTGCATGAGATCGTCGAATTGGTGCTCGACATCGCCCGTCTGAAACCGCACAAGCGGCGACGCTGGAAGTGGCTTCACGAAAATCACCCTGAGATTTTGGATCGAGTCAAAGCGAATCCCAACTTCGATTGGCTTGTGGATTCAGCCAGCGTCGATGGTGCATGGCCAGATGATCCTGTCCAGTATGATGAATTCAAGCTGAGGAAGCAGTCAGCGTCGCTGAAGACGATTGAGCCGATCGAATTTGCTGATGAGGATACGTTTGACGAAGAGTTTCGAAAGGCAAATATCGAAGCTGTCAGAAAACAGATAAATGGGGCAAAAGGATGATTCGATTCATTCTGGATGCAGGCCCCGCCCAGCAGTTCATCAACAATCGAATTTGAAAAGGCTGCAACACGGAGTGTCGAAACTAATCGGGATTGAACTCCGATTTCTCTGCTGCCCAATTGGGAGGAAAAGCGGGAAAATAGTCGAGGGTCAAGGGGAGCCTGATATTCTTCCCTGATCTCTTGATGCCTAACGTGACATGAACACCTGTTCTGGAAAATGCATCTCCGATCTGCTTCATGGACATGTCCGCCATTTGGCTTCCGTCGATTTCAAATATCAAGTCGCCTTTTGCGATGCCTGCTTTTGCGGCTGGACTACCCGGAGATACTGAAGTTACGGCAAATTCTCCGGCGAGTTAACAACAACCATATTGCTGGTTGTGGACACCATCGCAAGACCTTGACGACCAGCGAAACTTGCAGGGACGACAAGGTAGCCAGTCTCGCGATAAATTT
>CAZFDW010000153.1:0-12472 GCA_964517865.1 uncultured Chitinophaga sp. | reverse complement strand
GGACATGCGTCTGCAGGCTTACAACGTGATGGATCGCGTCCTGAAGCACACGCCGGATGATTTTGAGCCTGATTTCTCCAGCGAATTGCCGCGAATTCCCGCCCGTTCCCCATCAGAGGCCATGGCCTCGTTTCAGGTCGTCGATGGCTTTGAGATGCAGCAGACTGCCGCAGAACCAGTGCTGACAGATCCGGTGGCAATATCCTTCGACGCCGACGGCAGGTTGTTTGTTGCTGAAATGAATGACTACTCTGAACAGGCAACGGAACATCTGGGCCGCGTGCGGATGCTGGTGGATTCTGACGGCGACGGACGGTTTGATCAGAGTCATGTGTTTGCCACTGGTTTAAGCTGGCCCACGGCCATTATCTGCGCGAACGACGGCGTGTTTGTCGCAGCCGCCCCGGATATCTTCTTTCTGAAGGATACCGATGGCGACATGAAAGCCGACGTGAACGAACTGGTGTTTACCGGTTTTGAACGATCCAATGTGCAGGGCCTGATCAATAGTTTTCACTGGGGGCCGGATAATCGGATTTACGGTTCTGCGAGCACCGTCGGCGGTTCGATTACCAGCCCCAAATATCCGGACCGCGCGGCGTTGCAATGTCGTGGTCGTGATTTTTCGTTTGATTCGAAGACGTTGGACCTACGAGCTGAAACGGGTGGTGGTCAGCACGGCATGTGTTTTGACGACTGGGGACATCGCTTCGTGAGCGCCAACAGTGATCATGCGCAAATGATTGTGTATCGCGACCAGTACCTTGCCCGTGCGCCGTTGCCGTCAGCCGCACCTGCGCGAGTCAGCATTGCTGTCGATGGAGGTCAGGCTCCGGTGTTCCGCATCAGCCCTGTCGAACCATGGCGCATTGTGAGGACTCGTCTCCGTGCTTCGGGGCTTTCGAAGGGAATTGTTGAAGGCGGCGGTCGTCCGGCAGGATATTTTACAGGGGCAACCGGGATGACGATCTATCGCGGCGATGCATGGCCGGATGACATGAAAGGGCAGGCCATTGTAGGCGACGTTGGCAGTAATATCGTGCATCGCAAAAGACTGACGGCTGACGGAGTGATCTGGACAGCCAATCGCATGGACGAAGGTCGCGAACTGGTTGCATCAGAAGATATCTGGTTTCGTCCGGTGCAGTTCGCAAACGCTCCTGACGGATGTCTGCAGGTTCTGGACATGTACCGTGAAGTGATTGAACATCCTGCCAGTCTGCCGCCGGAAATCAAGCGGCATCTGGATCTCACCAGCGGTCGTGATCGTGGGCGGCTCTATCGAATCGCCCCGACCGGCTGGAAACCACGGCCTGTGCCGCAGCTCAGCAAGGCCACAACGGCCGAACTGGTTGCTCTGCTGGAACATCCAAACGCATGGCATCGCGATACCGCATCACGGCTGATTTTTGAACGACAGGATGCGTCGGCAGTTGATGGAATTCGTCGATTGCTGAGACGCTCGTCTTCGGGTTTGGGGCGATTTCATGCGATCGGAAGCCTCGAAGGACTGAACGCCCTGAGTGACGAAGATGTAATCGTCGGACTGATGGATTCGGTTGCCGGCGTTCGCGAACGAGCGGTGCTGGCGAGCGAGAAGCTTGCTCCGTCCGGGGACGTCCTGAAGACGCTTGCGGCGATGACTGGCGACGAGAACGCACGCGTCCGGATGCAACTGGCATTTTCGCTCGGTGAGTTCCCGCCGTCTGCCATGCGACAGGAAGCCTTGCAGGAATTATTGGCGAAGTCCGGTCAGGATCGGTGGATTCGTACGGCTGTGTTTACATCGTTGGGCACCGAAGCGGGCGCGGCGTTCGAATCTCTTGCGGCAACGCGCGACGCTGCCTCGCCAGTTGCCAGCGTAGCATTGCTCGAACTTGCGGATCTGGTGGCGCGGAGCACGTCAGACGACGCTGGATGGATTAAGATCGCTGCCGTCATCGCTGCACGGCGCGATGATCCTGCGATGCAGGTGAAGCTGCTGCAGGCGGTGTTCACGGGAAACAAGGCGGCTCAAAGCAGCCGATCTTTCTCGCAGTTGTCTGCGGAGTTGCTTGAGTCTGCGCGCAGGAATGCTGTTGACACAAATCTTTCCGGCGAACAGCGGGCGGCGGCGTTGAGCACCTTCAGTCTGTCGTCCTTTGCGACTGACGGGGAACTGTTACTGAGTGCGCTTGAATCCATTCAGCCGCCGACGGTGCAGGACGCGGCGTTGGCGACGTTGTTGAGTTTTTCGGACGAAGAAGTCGCGTTGCAGCTTCTTGATCGATGGCCTGGATTGTCCCCGAAGCTGGCAGAACGCGTGCGGGACGGACTGCTGGGGCGCACGTCGTGGGCCGTGTTGTTGCTGGATGCCATCTCTGACGGCCGCCTTCCGACGACAACTTTGAGCCCCTCGGATTTGCAACGTCTGGCGAGTGTCCCCGATGATGCAGTGCGATCCCGCGCAATCAGGTTACTGGAGACCATGGCCAGTTCCACACGCGAAGATGTGCTGCGTTCGTATCAGGTGGCGCTGACATTGAAGCCGGATCGCGACAAAGGTGCGGCGCTGTTCAAGCAGCATTGTTCAGTTTGTCATCAGATCGGGAAAGTCGGGTTTCAGGTCGGCCCGAATCTGGCGACAATGAAGAATCGTGGCCCCGAAGCGATTCTGACAAATGTGCTCGACCCGAATCGTGAAGTCAATCCCGCCTGGCGAGACTATATCGCTGTCACCACCGATGGACAGACACACAATGGTGTGCTCATCGCTGAATCGGCCAGTGTCCTGACGTTTCGCCGTGCCGAAGCCAAAGAAACCAGCGTGCTGCGAAGCGACATCGAAGCTCTTCGAGACACAGGACGCTCACTGATGCCGGAAGGCCTGGAGAAAAATGTAGATACTCAGGCCATGGCCGATTTGATCGCCTGGCTGATGACTGTGCAGTAGAATTTCTGAGTTCGGTTTAAACTCCGAATCCGCAGCGGAGATCTGTCAGATTTCCGCGTTTGTGAGTCATAGTCGCCAACAGCGTAGCTTAGTCGCTCCGCCGACTGAGATTGCCAGGGATACCAAACTTTCGAACGCAGGTTCAACATGACACAAGCCATTGTCGATCCGGGAGAACTCCGTCGATTCGCTCAGATGCTTCGACGCTTCAATGAAGAACTCAATGAAAAGACGGCTGCCGTCGCGGGGCAACTCAGTCATCTGGGCCAAACCTGGCGAGATCAGGAACACCTGCGGTTTTCGGAGGAGTTCGTCGGCAATATGAAAGCGCTCAGCCGGTTCGCCGAATCTAACGAACAATTTATCCCGTACCTGCTTCGCAAAGCGCAACTGGTGGAAGAGTACCTTCAGCAGCAATAGTCCGTCGGGTTAGCAGATTCAGCCCAGCCGGCCGAAGGCCCTGGACTGCGGCAGCCTGCTGCCGCTTTTGTACACGCAGCCTGCTGCGGGACTTTGAGACGGGGCTTCGTTATGGAGTAATGCCTGACACAACGGGCCCCGCCACACAACGGGGCCAGCAGGCTGGCACATGAAAGCGGCAGCAGGCTGCCGCAGTCCATATAAAATTCGACGCCGTTACGACAGCTTGACGTGCTTGCGCTTCAGGCGGCGACCCTTGGAGCTTGAAGGGCGTTGGCCATGGTTGGCCTTGGTGAGCTTGCGATTGGTTTTTGCCATTGTCCGTGTTCCTGATTATTTTCATTTCAAACGAGTGTTGGTTTTTGGCCGAATCCACATCGACACTGTCTGAGCACACTCTTCACTGTATTGTTGCAGAAGCAGAGTAAGCCAGCCCAAATCGAAGCGACGCAGGATAGCGGCCTTTCTGACTGCCGGAAACCCCCAAGGGGCTCGATTTGCCCCAATTTCGACGGTTGGGAGTCACGATTTTTTGTTATTGGTCAGGGTTCTCAACCTGCCGTTCATGTCCGTCGGATGCGTATTTGGGGAAATCTGTCAAGGTTGGAAGCCTACCCCACGTTGGGAAACTTTACGCGCTGCAGTGCAATCGCGGTGAATTTAGATAAACTTCGCACGCAACGATCGATGGTGGCAGACCCAAAGGGTGTCATCTGGTGATCTCTGGGCTTTAAAAAAGGTGTCAGGAACCAATAGCCAAAATGGCCCAAAGGGAGCATTGCCCTATTGGTTCCTGACACGCTTTTTTAAAGCGTCAAATTCGTTGCAAATAAGCTTAAAACCATGTTTACGGGCCTCGTGGAAGGACAGGGAACTGTCAGGCAAATCGCCTCATTTCCCGTTGGGCTGCGCCTGTCGATCGCTCCAGATGTGGCTTGTTTCCCAGCGTCCGAAAATGCTATTGGCGACAGCATTTCAATCGGTGGTTGCTGTCTGACAGTCGTTGCGATTCGTGGCGACGTGCTGGATTTTGAAGCGGGTGACGAAACACTGGCGAAGACAAATCTCGGGCGAATGAAGGTTGGCGGTCGGGTCAACCTGGAACGATCGCTCGCGGCAAATGCACGTCTGGGTGGCCATTTTGTGCAGGGACATGTCGATGGTGTTGCGACCGTGAGTGAAATTGTCCGCAACGGCGACTGGATCGATATGTGGTTCACTCCCGCTGCGGAACAGCATCGATTGCTCGTGCCAAAGGGTTCCGTCGCTATCGACGGCATCAGCCTGACGGTCGTCAATGTCACCGCCGATCGGTTTTCCGTCGCGTTGATTCCGCACACATTGCACGTCACGACACTGGGATCGGTGAGTGTGAGTGATGTGATCAATATCGAAAACGACATTCTTGGCAAGTACGTCGATCAACTGCTCGAACGTCGCCTTGCTGACGGCCTGATTTCCCTGTCCCCGCAAACGATTGCCAGTCTGCGAACTCAACCAAATGCCGAAGGTCCCCCGCCCCGATGAGAGATGTTCAGCGTCAGACACGGTCATGGTTGATGGAGCTGTTCACGCAGCACGGCTTCAACCCGCGCGGTGATCTGGGGCAGAATTTTCTGATCGACGTGAATCTGATCGAATTCGTTGTGCGTCATGCGAACCTTGGGCCAAACGATGTGGCGCTGGAAGTCGGTTCCGGCACCGGAGGTATGACGGCGTTTCTGGCCGAGGAGGCTGGGAAAGTCATCTCGGTCGATGTGGACCCCAAAATGGCACTTCTTGCGGCCGAAGCCGTCCAGGGCTGCGACAACGTGACGCTCATCAACCAGGATATCCTGAAGAACAAGAACACACTGGCACCGGAAATCTGCGATCTCATTCGCGCACAGGTGGCATCACTGCCGAACGGTCAGTTGAAACTGGTATCGAATCTTCCCTACAGCGTCGCCACGCCGGTGATTGCCAATCTGATCGCCTCCGATCTGCCCTGGGAACGCATGGTCTGCACGATCCAATGGGAACTCGGCGAAAAAATGGCGTCCGAACACGGAACCTCAGGGTATTCGGCGTTGTCCGTGTGGATTCAGTCGCAGGCAAGTATCCGCATTCTACGAAGGCTGGGGCCGAACGTCTTCTGGCCGCGACCAAAGGTCGATTCCGCAATCGTCAGTATCTGGCGCAACAAAGAAGCGGCTGCCAGAATCGACGATCGTAAATTTTTTCTGGACTTTCTGCGGCGCACATTTTCGCAGCGGCGCAAACTCATTCGTCCTGTCCTGATCGGAATGTATCGCAAACAGCTGGACAAAGAGGATGTGGATCTCCTCCTGGCCGAATTGGAGCACAAGATCGACGATCGGGCGGAACAGATGGACATTGCAACATTGATTCGACTGTCGAATCGAGTTCATGTTGCAATCCTCAAAAAGAACAGGAATCATGATGTTGTTGAACAGGGTGAGTGAAGCAAATTGCCCCACAACGCAGCACCGAAGCAATGGTGTGTTTCGCTTCGCTTCACACACCCTACTGTTTGCCCCCCTGAAAACTGAAAACTGAAAACAGGAGACTTCCCCATGCAGGATCGCATTGCTTATCGCGGATTGACGTTTGATGATGTTCTTCTGGAGCCGGGGTACAGCGAAGTGATTCCGTCTGAAGTGGACATCAGTTCGTTCCTCACGCGCAATATTCCCTTGAATCTGCCGATCGTCAGCAGTCCGATGGACACGGTCACCGAGAGTGATATGGCGGTCGCCATGGCTCAACTGGGTGGCATTGGCATCATTCACAAGAACATGTCGATCGAGCAGCAGGCGATGCAGGTCGATCGCGTGAAACGCAGCGAGCATGGAGTGATCGTAGATCCCGTCACATTGCCGCCGGAAACTCCTGCGGGCGAGGCGGTGCGGATCATGGACGAACGTAACATCGGCGGAGTACCGATTACGGTCAACGGGCGACTGGTGGGCATTCTGACACGTCGGGACCTGCGATTTCTGGAATCAAAAGACCGGCCGGTTTCTGAGATCATGACAAAGGATGGACTGGTCACGGCACCGGAGAATACGAAGCTGGAAGATGCCGAACGAATTCTCCTGGAAAACAAGGTCGAGAAACTGCTGCTCGTGGACGATGATTATCAACTAAAGGGACTCATTACAATTCGGGACATCGACAAGAATCTGCAGTTTCCGCGAGCATCCAAAGATTCGCGTGGTCGTTTGCGGGTTGGTGCTGCAATCGGTGTTTTTGATTTTGAACGAGCGGCCCAATTAATGGAAAAAGGTGTTGATGTTTTGGTTGTCGACAGCGCTCATGGGCATTCTCGCAATGTGATTGAGACGGTGGCTGCCATCAAGCAGAAAATGCTGATTGATGTGATTGCCGGAAATGTGGCCACAGTGGAAGGTGCAAAGGCTCTGGCGAATGCCGGGGCTGATGCGGTGAAGGTTGGAATCGGGCCGGGGTCCATTTGTACGACCAGAATTATTTCGGGTATCGGCGTTCCGCAGTTATCGGCCATCGCGAATGCCGCGAAGGGCCTGGCGGGAACAGGTATCCCGATTATCGCTGACGGCGGAATTCGCTTCAGCGGAGATATTACGAAGGCACTTGCTGCCGGAGCGTGGACTGTGATGGTCGGCGGTCTGCTGGCAGGTGTCGATGAAAGCCCTGGTGAGATGATTCTTTACCAGGGAAGGAGCTTCAAGCGATACCGCGGAATGGGTTCGCTGGGAGCGATGGTTAAAGGCAGCAGTGAACGTTACCGGCAGGGCCATGCTCCAACGGGCGATCAGTCTAAACTGGTTCCGGAGGGCGTGGAAGGTCGCGTTTCTTACAGAGGAGCCCTGCAGCCATTAATGTATCAGTTGACGGGTGGGCTACGATCCGGCATGGGTTATGTCGGCGTCGGGACCACTCGCGAACTGCGTGAGAAAGCCCGGTTCATTGAAATCACTGCGGCTTCGGTCAGGGAGAACCATCCACATGATATCGCGATCACTCAGGAATCTCCGAACTACTCTGTGGAGCATGCTCCCCAGGATTAACGGGAACCCTCGTCGGACAATTACGTCCCGACAAAATGTATGCTGGACAATCATGTCCGACATTGCCCCGACTATGGTGGCGTGCTTGACGATTTGCACCATCCTGACCGTTGCCAGCGTCGCTGCGGCGCAGGACAGCGCAGGCCGCTCGTCGCTTTCTGAAGCAAAGTTGCCAGCCATAATAAGGCCATCGACCAGCACACAAAGCAGCATTTCCGGTCAGAGCAGAACGTTGGCCTCCGCCAGTGCAATTACGCGTGTTGACGCGAAAGGCAATGCGGCCTCGCTGGCGATTGAGGACGCTCCAGTTCAGGTGGAAACACCGCAGGAGGAATATTCGCGGCACCTCGATGAGGTACTCCATGGCGGTACATGCGGAGTGCAGCGAGGTACCGTCGGTGACTGGTGGCGGCAGCGGTTACCATACGTTGAGGTCGTGACCATTGAACCTGCTCATCTCAAGGCATCCGCTCAGGACTTTATCAATGAACATACGTTGCCGCCCGAACACGAATACGACGTCGATGTTTATGATCAGATGCCAATTTCGGTGGCGTCCTCGCAGGCCGTGACAGCCGTTCGGCCTCTGGGTGCGAATACCGATGACGCCCAGGCTTCGGATGCTCCTGGGAAAAGTCGGCTCAGAACCGACATCCGCGAGATCCGCCCGACGCTGGGCTATGCGATGCGAAATATCAAAGCTGATCAGCTCCCTGAGGGGTTCAGTGAGAAACTCGATCAAGGCGACTACATCGCGCGCCAAGCGAGCCCTGCCGTTCTGCAGTGGGCACCGACGAATTTGTATCACTATCCGCTGTACTTCGAAGACCCGGCTCTGGAACGCTACGGACACACTTATCATCCGGTCGTGCAGCCGTTCGCATCCGCTGGTCGCTTTGCAACACAGTTGGTCGGCATACCATATCAGATGACTTTGCACCCTGTGCACTCGCGAGAATACACGCTTGGTTACTATCGACCGGGCGAGTGTGCACCGAAAAAACATTACCAGATCCCATTCAACGAAGAAGCTGCCCTGATGCAGGCAGCGGCCATGGCTGGCTTTTTCCTGATTTTCCCGTAGCCTGTATGACAGTCAAACTGTCATCAGGCTTTGCGGGAATAGGTTCATGATTTTGCGATTCAATCGCCCGATTCATTGTTGTGTCATTACGGCCATCGCCATTTTTCTGCTCAATGCGGAAAGCCGATGCTTTGTTGCCTGCGGCGAAGACCTGCCGGTCCAGTCGATTGTATTCGAACCTGTGTCGGAAAATCCGGTGTTCGCAGCTGCGGACGGAAAGTGGGATGCCAAGATCCGTGAGCGAGGCTGGATTCTGAAAGACGAATCAGGCTGGAAGCTCTGGTACACGGGCTACGACCCGGATCAACAGCCGCCATCGATGAGTCTCGGACTGGCAACGTCATCCGACGGCATTATATGGCATCGATTCTCCGAGCATCCGATTGTGGGTGACTTCTGGATCGAAGATATCATGATCGTAAAACGCTGCGACGAATACTTCATGTTTGCGGAAGGTGCTCAGGATCAGTCACAACTGTTGAAATCAACCGATGGGGTTCACTGGGATCGCATCGGCACGCTGGACGTGCGACTTACGAACGGACAACCGATTCCCACAGGACCGTTCGGCACACCAACAGCATTCTTTGAAGACGGCGTCTGGAATCTTTTTTACGAACGGCGTGATGCCGGAATCTGGCTGGCTCGATCAACTGACATGAAAACCTGGACGAACGTTGCTGACGAACCCTTGATTCTGCCCGGACCTGAGACTTTCGACTCCCGGATGATCGCCATGAACCAGGTGATCCGTATCGGCGACACATACGTTTCAGTGCTGCATGGTACTGGTTCCCCCGAGAAACCTCGACAATGGTGTACGTATCTGGCGACATCGCAGGACCTGGTCCACTGGACGAAAGACGTCCGCGGCCCCCTGCGTCCAACCAGTGAGAACAAATCCAGCGGCCAGCTTGTCCATGACGGTCACGACTGGCGACTGTATACGATGCACGACAAGGTTGATCTGCATCTGCCGAGCTTTTGATAATCTGACGCATCTGCACTACAGTTCTCACTGTCGCGGATGGGGAATGGTGTTCGCCATGCGATCCTACGCATCACAGACAAAACACACAGCATGCAATTTGCATGCGTTACAGTTTCGGAGCACTTGGTTTCAATGGCTGATCAACACGTTCAATTGGTGGTTCTGGGTGGCGGTCCTGGCGGGTATCCGGCAGCGTTTGCGGCTGCGGATCACGGCATGAAAGTCGTGCTGATCGACGAAGGCATAAAACCTGGCGGCGTGTGCCTCAATCGCGGCTGTATTCCGTCGAAAGCACTGCTGCATGTCGCCAAGCTGATTAATGAAGCTGCAGCAGCGGAAGAATGCGGTGTCACATTTTCAAAGCCTACGGTAAATCTCGACAAGCTCCGTACGTTCAAGAACAACATCGTCAGTAATCTGTCAGGCGGCATTGAAAGTCTCTGCAAAGCACGCGGTGTCGAGCTGTTGAAAGGCCGCGGCACATTCCTGAATTCAGACACGCTCGAAGTGAAAACGCCGGAAGGCACGATCAGAACGCTGACATACGATCACTGCATCGTCGCGACAGGATCTCAGCCTGCCATGCCACCGATGTTTGCACTCGGTGACGACCGCATCATGGATTCCACCGGTGCCCTGGAACTCAAGGACATTCCGCAACGCTTACTGGTCATCGGTGGCGGTTATATCGGACTCGAAATGGGTTCTGTTTATGCGGCACTGGGCACGGAAGTGACTGTCGTGGAAATGACCGGCGGTCTGTTGCCTGGAGCCGATCGTGACCTCGTGACGCCGTTGCAGAAGCGACTGGCTCATCAGTTCAAAGCCATTCACTTGAACACCAAAGTGGCCAAACTGGAACCGACTCCGGCAGGAATCGTGGCGAGTCTGGAAGGCGAAAGTGTCGCACCGCAACAGACCTTTGATCGTGTTCTCGTGTCCGTCGGACGCCGTCCGAACAGCCGCGGTTTCGGACTTGAAAAGACCAAAGTTCAAATCGACGAGAAAGGTTTCATCAGGATTGACAGGAACCAGCGGACAGCCGACCCGAAGCTGATGGCGATCGGCGATGTTGCCGGTGAACCCATGCTGGCTCATAAGGCAACGCGCGAAGCAAAAATCGCAGCGGAAACACTGCTGGGCGAACCTGTCGAATTCGACAACATCGCCATCCCGGCCGTCGTGTTCACCGACCCGGAACTGGCCTGGGCTGGTATCACCGAGGCCGAAGCCAAAGCTCAGGGAAAAGAAGTCACCGTGCATCGCTTCCCGTGGGCCGCGTCCGGTCGCGCCCAGACACTCGCACGCACCGAAGGCTTAACCAAGATCATTATCGAACCAGTCAAGCAAAGAGTCCTCGGTATCGGCATCGTTGGTCCTGGCGCTGGTGAAATGATTGCCGAAGCAGTCCTTGCGATTGAAATGGGAGCGACCGCCCGCGACCTTGCCGATTCTATTCACGCTCATCCCACGCTGTCTGAAACCATCATGGAAGCCGCCGAATCCGTGTTCGGCAACGCCACGCATCAGTTCCGGCCACCGAAGAAGAAGTGACGATACCGGTACGCACAATGAATGAGAACCCATATCAACCACCGACGACGACGGTCACTCAAATCAGCGTGCCGCCAACACGCAAGTTTCGCTGGGGAATCATTCCGGCAACGTTTTTCTGGCTTTACCTGCCTGCGGTAGTGATGGTTTCTGGCGGATGCGTCATCCTGACATTGCGATCCTGGCGACGTTTTGCCGAATTGTGGGCTGCTGGAGAACGCGCGATTCCTTTGCTGGCCATCGCACTCCCGCCGCTCAGTGTTTGTGCCGTGATCGCTATTTACTCCTGCGCGAACGCATGGATGAAGGGCCGCTGGCGCAGAGCGATCCTCCTGAGTGTGGTTTTCTGCGCAGTAATGGCGGTGGGCGAAAAGGTCACGTCGCACCTGATTCCGACCGTGTACGCTAGAATTCTGTTCACCAACGAGATTCCGAGAGCCGTCGACGTGCGCGGAGAAGAATGGCACCGCCCTCCGGGCTTGTGATGCGATTAATCGGAGATCAAAATCTGCGTCAAGGGACATCCTGTTTTGCCGTGCCGCCGACTGGCGGATCGACAGTTTCAAAGCACGCTATGTTGCCGTCGCGGTCTTTGCAGAACAGACGTCCGTTGGCAAATGCCACATGAGGCCAGACATCGGTGGAGAATACCTTGTCGATACTGTCCACCTCGTTGTAGGCTGTAGGCGACCGGTCTGCGGTATCGACCAGTGCCAGTTTCCCGCGACCGCCCCACACAATGATTCGATTGTCAGTTGTCACGATGCACGAACCGGGATCGCTGAAAGTGCCGCCTTCCCATTTCTGTTCACCCGTTTCAAAGTCCAGACATCGCATGCGTTGCCAGGCAAAATAGATATGTCCATTGTGAATGATCGGACTGCACACTTTTGAAGGGAAAGGCTGCTCCCAGATTTTCCGGGCACCCTGCAGAGTGATCTCCAGCTTGCAGATCGCCTGATGGTTGTAGGCTGACGTAATCAGCACGTAATTGTCGTGGACGGCAGGTGTCGCAATGTTGTTCACAAAATCCGTGATCCACTCGTACTGCGCGACGGTCCTGCCTTCATGGCCAGCGTCAAGACGCATGACGAGCAATCCCTGAAATGTCATGACGGCGACACATGGAACGCCTTCCACAATCATGGGGACTACGCCTCCCGTGTGACCGGCCGGCCCCTTCGCTTCTGAGAGCCAGATTTGTTGACCGGTTTTCTTGTCCAACGCCAAAAGTATCCCCTCGTCGGCTCCTGCTTCGACGATCACCCAGTCACCATGGACCAGCGGCGCAGTCGTGTAGCCGTAGTCTCGCTGCCCGGATCGACCGACCTTCGGGCGTCGGTGAATGGAATACGTGTCGTAAAGATTGACGCTCCAGACTCGCTGGCCGCGATGATTCGTATCCCAGCAGATCAGATCGCCGTCGCAGCTCAGCGTGT
>CAZFDW010000152.1:10274-12546 GCA_964517865.1 uncultured Chitinophaga sp. | reverse complement strand
CCATCAACATTCAGCCCATGTTCCGGCTAAAGCCGGGACTACAAGCGAATCTCGGACAGTCGAACTAACCGGATTACTGCTTTGCCTGTTCGCAACTCTCGTTGCCTTCACGCTGTCAGACCGCCTGTCAGCGTCCGAACGAACGCGCATTCCCTGGACCGAGTCACGCTTGATCGGTTCGCCCGATCCTCCGTTGCCTTATCGCGTGACTCGGGTGTACGAAAAACTGCCTCTGTTTGCTCCGGTTTATCTGCGACCCGAACCTGAAACTGATCGCCTTTTCTTTGTCGATCACAAAGGCGACTGGAAAGAGCCAGGCGGACTGCGAGTTTTTCAGGATCGTGACGATGCCGCTTCCAGCCAGCCGCTACTGCACATGGATCGGCTGATCTATGGATTCTGCTTCCATCCAAAGTACGAAGAGAACGGATTCCTCTACCTGATCAGCAATGGCCCGATGCCGGAGACCAACAAGCAAAACCGTATTTCTCGGTTCACCATCGATCGAGACCCGGATGGCGGACTCCGGGAAGGCAGCGAACTCGTCATCCTGGAATGGGATTCTAACGGACACAACGGAGGTGATCTGGCATTTGGTCCGGACGGATACCTGTATTGTCCCACGGGTGATGGAACGAGTGACAGCGACACGTTGGAAACCGGTCAGGGTCTGAACGATCTGCTGGCCGTAATGCTGCGGCTGGATGTGGATCATCCGGCTGACGGCAAGCCCTATGCCGTGCCGCCGGATAATCCGTTTATCAACACCGCAGGAGCGCGTCCGGAGATCTGGGCCTACGGATTCCGAAACCCGTGGCGAATGGATTTTGATCATCCGTCGAATCAGCTCTGGGTGGGACAGAACGGGCAGGATCTTTGGGAACAGGTGTATCTGATTCGCAAGGGAGAAAACTACGGATGGAGTGTGAACGAAGGCAGCCATCCGTTTTATCTGCAGCGACCAACGGGACCTCAGCCGATCACGGCCCCGGTCGCCGAACATCATCATTCAGAATCGCGAAGCCTGACAGGTGGAATAGTGTATCGTGGTTCGCAGTTGCCGGAACTCGTCGGCTGCTACATTTACGGAGACTATTCAACCGGCAAGATCTGGGGCGTGCGACACGATGGCACTCAGGTGATATTCCATCAAGAGCTTGCGGACACATCGCTTCAGATCACAGGCTTTGCAACAAACAAGGCTGGAGACCTGCTGGTGATCGATCATGCCGGTGGCTTCTATCAGATCGAGCCAGGTCCTCCCGTTGAACCAACCGTGTTTCCTCGCAAGCTCAGTGAAACCGGATTGTTTGAGTCTGTGCCGGAGCACAAGCTGCTGCCATCGGTGATTCCGTATTCAGTCAATGTGCAATTGTGGTCTGACGCCGCCTTCAAGCAGCGCTGGCTGGCCGTACCGGGTGAAGAGAAGATTCAGTACACGTCGAACCGTGGCTGGAATTTTCCCAATGGGTCAGTGCTCGTGAAGAGTTTTGCCCTCGAACGCGAATCGGGCCACGAAGAGACTCGCCGCTGGATCGAGACGCGTCTCATGGTCAGGCAGCAGAATGAATGGGTCGGGTATTCGTATCGCTGGAACGACGAGCAAACCGATGCAGAACTGCTGGACTCTGCAGGAGCCGACGTCTCGTTTCAAATCATGGACCCGGCAGCACCGGAAGGAAAACGCACACAAACATGGCACTATCCCAGTCGAGCCGAGTGCATGGTGTGTCATTCGCGAGCCGTCAACTATGTGCTGGGCCTGACAGAAAAGCAGATGAATCGTCGGCATGATTACGGCGACGTGAACATGAATCAGCTGGACATGCTGGCTGAAATGGGACTTTTTAAGGAACCATTATCAAAGCCCACGAATGAGCTGAGTCGCCTCAGCGATCCATTTGACTCGTCCGCCGATTTGCATACGCGAGCGACGTCTTATCTGGACGCCAACTGTTCGAATTGTCATGTGGAAGCCGGTGGAGGGAATGCTCAGTTCTCCACCGAGATCGACGCCAAACCTGACCAAATGCGACTGTTCGATGCACGCCCGGTCCATGCGACGTTCGGGATTGCCGAAGCGAGGCTCATCGCTCCTGGCGTTCCAGAACGATCCCTGTTGCTGGATCGTATGCAGCGGCGAGGCCATGGCCAGATGCCACCGATCGGAACAAATCAGATTGATCGGCCAGCCGTCGAGTTGATTCGCGAATGGATTCAGAAGATGCCGTCAAATATCGGGCAGGCGAAAACAGAGTAAGGCCCCGTATTC
>CAZFDW010000152.1:0-10174 GCA_964517865.1 uncultured Chitinophaga sp. | reverse complement strand
CTGAAGATCACTCGTCCGGTAAGCCGCTTCCAAGATACGCCGCGATGACATGTTCGTCATTCTGCACGGCGTGGGGCGTTCCCTGACAGATCGTGATGCCGTGATCGAGCACAAGGATGTTTTCGCAGATCTCCATGACCAGCGGCATGTCATGTTCAATCAGCAGCACGGCCACTTGAAAGCGATCGCGGATCTGTTGGATTGACTGAGCCAGCAGTTTCTTTTCCTGTGGGTTCAGTCCGGCAGCGGGCTCGTCAAGCAACAGTACCTGCGGATTTGTGGCAAGGGCGCGGACGATTTCGAGCTTGCGCTGATGGCCGTAACTGAGATTGCTCGCCAGTTCGTGAGCTCGGTCCTGAAGTTCAAAGATTTCCAGCAGATCGAAGGCCTTTTCCTGCAGCAGGTGTTCCTCACAACGATACCCGCGCGTCCGCAGCAACGTGGATATCAGGCCGTGACGATTATGCAATTGCCCGGCCAGTCGCACATTGTCGAGGACGCTCAGATCAGGAAACAGGCGGATGTTTTGAAACGTGCGGGCAATCCCTGCAGCCGTGATCTCGTGCGGCTGACGATTGAACAGTCTCTGCGAAGCAAGGTGAATCTCGCCAGTGTCGGGTTCGTACACCCCCGTCAACAGATTGAAAATAGTCGTCTTGCCAGCTCCATTCGGACCGATCAGTCCGAACAACCCGGCTGCGGGAAGCTGCAACGAGAAATCCTGTACGGCTTTGAGACCGCCAAATGAAATTCCGATCGAGTTAATATCCAGCAATGCTGCAGAGCCGGTTTCGATGTTCTTTTCTGCAGGCGTGGTCGCAGGAGGCTGGTTCATCACTCTGGCTCCTGCGACGACGTCGATGAACCTACCACCGGGGAAGTTGGTTGTGATCTCGATCGACGTCCCGGCCATAGATCCCAGATCTCGTGAATCCCCAGCAGACCCTGAGGCCGCACGAGCATCATGATGATCAGCAGCAACGCGTAAACGATCAGTCGATACTGTTCAAATTCTCGCAGGGGTTCCGGCAGCGCCGTCAGGAGGCCGGCGGCCAGCATCACGCCCGTGATTGAACCGCGACCACCCAGAACCGTCATGATCACGTAATCAAACGAACGCTGGAAACCCGCATCCTTCGGACTCAGGTTTACGCCGAATTCGTGAGCAAACAGACCCCCGGCCACGCCTGCAAAGAACGCGGAAATCACAAATGCGAGGACTTTCTGGCGTGCGATATTGACGCCCATCGCCTGAGCCGCGATCTCATCTTCCCGGACAGAAATCATGGCACGGCCGAAACTGGATCTTTTCAGGCGATAGGCCACAACAATCGTGACTGTCAGGATCGCGTAGACCCAGAACAGATTCGTGTATTTCGGCACACCACCAAATCCCAGCGCACCTCCCACCGGTGGAGGAATCATCTGTGACAGTCCGCCAGCTTTCAACGCTTGCGCGTTGTCGATCACTTTTCCGGTTTGCTGCAGGATGACCCTAATGATTTCCCCAAAGCCCAGTGTCACAATGGCCAGGTAGTCACCACGCAGTCGAAGGGACGGAAGTCCGACAACGTAACCCGCACCCGCTGCCAGCAAGCCGCCACTGATGCAGGACATGACAAACAGCAATTCTCCGGTTCCCAGAAATCCGCCGTGAGTCTCAGCGCTGCCCCAAAGATACATCGATCCATAGTAAGACATAAACGCAGCCATATAGCCGCCCAGCGTCATGAAGCCCGCATGACCAATGGAAAACTGTCCGGTCATGCCATTCACAATATTCAGTGACACGGCCATGATGATGGCGATCCCGATATCCGTCACAATGCGTGAGTAATACGGCCCTGCTCTCCCCGGAATGACATGGGGAAGTACCAAGTGCAGGAGGGATGCCAGCACGATCCCGACAGCAAACGGCATCAGCCCCATCAATGTATTGCCGACAAATCCGCTTCGTGAATCCGATGCTGACGCAGTCACTTCCGCGTTCGAGGCAGACCCGTTGTTCCGGCGTGAATCTGGTGTCCTCGTCATGGCTATACTTTCTCCCGCACTGGAGAACCGAGCAATCCGCTGGGCTTGACGAGCAGAATCATGATCAGCAATGCAAAGACGTACACATCGCGGTAGTTCGAGGAGATGTAAAATGCCCCGAACTGTTCCACAAAGGCAATCACAAATCCTCCCAGCACTGCGCCGCGAACATTGCCGATCCCGCCGATGACTGCCGCGACAAAGGCCTTCAGTCCCAGCAATACCCAGACAGCATGTGCTGGTTGATTCATACTGGGATATTTCGTCACATACAGAAATCCTGCAGCAGCAGCAAGCACCGATCCCAGCACGAAAGTAAACGAGACGACTCGATCGACCGGAATTCCCATCAGTGCGGCCGTGTCAGTATTGAATGAGACCGCTCGCATCGCCACACCCAGCTTCGTGTGGAACACCAGGTACTGCATCATCAGCATTAACGTCGTGGACAGGGAAAAGATGACGACATCGATCAGGCCTATCACGACGCGCCGGGCCGATTCGCCCTCCCCAAACGTAATCGACGCTAATTCCCAGCTCGGCAGCAACGCCGGCATTTTCTGGGGATTTGCCCCAAACCCCAGATGCAAATGACCAATCGGCACATGCAGAAACGACGCCAAATGTCTTAACCCCCAAACCCGGTCCAGTGGCAGATCCAACTGGCCGACGTTCTGCAGCAGCAGCGAAACGCCAATCGCTGTGATCAGGACGTTGAGTCGCGGAGCGCGTCGCAATCGGCGATAGGCGAGGCGTTCGATGGCAAAACCGACGACTCCGCAAAACACCATCGCCGCCAGCATCACGACCGCAGCCACCCAGATTGGTGGCACAGTCTCCGGATTGTGCGGATCAAGCCTGAGCCACGGCAGAATGCGAACGGCCAGCGTGTAGCTGCTCCAGGCACCAAGCACGACGATGTCGCTGTGGGCGAAATTGATGAACTTCAGGATGCCATAGACCATCGTGTAGCCCAACGCAATAAGCGCGTAAAGGCTGCCGATGGCCAGAGCAGTGATCAGGGTTTGAACGAAGTCAGACATGAGTGGAAAGATGGGGGTCTGAAGAGTAGTAGACACACTCCGTGTGCCGCAACCTGCCAAACACCGGTGTTTTGCTCACCGAGCGAACGGCATTTACGCACCAGGCTCAATCGTCGTCACATATTTTGGCTGGCCGTCTTTCATTTCCAGAATCACGGCGGACTTGACGGCATTTCGGTCGCCGTCGATGGAAATCTTCCCGGTGACCCCGTCGAAGTCCTTTGTCTTCGCCAGTTCTGCTGCCAACGCCTTGCCCTCAAGTGACTTTGCACGCTTCATGGCGTCAAACAGAATTCGAGCCGCATCATATCCCAGCGCGGCGAGACCATCGGGCGTCTGGTTGTGGCGTTCGGAGTACTTCTTAATGAACTCCTGGACGCGGGGACTCGGGTCTTCCTGAGAATAGTGATTGGAATAGAAGCAACCGTCGATCGAGTTGCCGGCAATCTCCCCCAGCTTTGAAGAATCCCAGCCGTCGCCACCCAGCAGCGGAGTTGTCAGCCCGAGCTTTCGCGCCTGCAACGCCACGTTACCAACATCAGTGTAATACCCCGGAACGAACACCACATCCGGTTCACTGCTGCGAATCGCTGTCAACTGTGCTGAGAAATCCTGATCGCCACCCTGGTACGTCTGCTTACTGACCACTTTGCCACCCAGTTTTTCGAAGGCCTTTTCAAATTCTTCCTGGAGTCCGACAGAATACGGCGACGCCTGATCTGTGAGAATCGCCGCTTTGTCGGCCTTCAACCCTGCATGCTCCCTGGCAAACTTTGCACAGACCGAACCCTGAAACGGATCGATAAAGCAGACTCGGAAAATCATGTCGCCAACTTCCGTCACTTTTGGATTCGTCGATGACGGACTCACCATGGGAATGCCGGATTCCTGGCAAACCGGAGCCCCCGCCAGCGAAAGCCCCGATGCGACTTCGCCGAGCACCGCAACCACGCCGTCTCTGGTCGTCAATCGTGTCACGGCGGTCCCCGCTTCGCGAGCGTCACCCTTGTCGTCATAGGTAATCAACCGAATCTTCTTGCCATCAATTCCGCCAGCCTCATTGATTTCGTCAACAGCCAGCTTGATTCCGTTGTCGGTCGATTGCCCGAACGTCGCTTCCGAACCTGTCATTGATGCAAAATGACCGATGACGATTTCGTTGGAACTGCTCGCGGCGGGCTGACAACCGCTGGCCAGCAACACGAACAGTACACAAGGAATGTAACACGTCAGCGGCCGCATAATCTGAAAGCCTCTACAAGTCATAAAGATCGTCCTGTTCTCAGAACTCAACAATCAAAGAATTTGTGTACCCCACTCTGAAGGTACGTCGAGCCGCTCGACTGTATCGCCAAGCGGAAAAGAATCACATTGTGTGACAAAGAAATTCGAGCAATGCGGCTGATTTTTCAAGAACTCCTAAAATGACCGGGATGACATCGGTGTTTCTGCCCTGAACGTCCGTTGCTATACCGCACGCGGTTGACATTGGCACGTTTAACCGCGTGCCCAGCGGGCCGCGTCACGCCGGCTGGATTCCCAATCGCGGGGCGGTGCCCACGCGGTTAAACGCTCGTGGTATAAAACGACATCAGCTCCGTCAAATGGACTGCACTTCGATTGGAACTTCCCGGGGAAATGGTCGAGCGTCGTTGCTGTCTGCAGTTGTCATCAAATCGACGCTGGTGATGCGGGACAGAGTTGTTGCTGATCTGGATTCCAGTGGAATCAAGGGCTCAGATTTTTTTTCCGGAGCCTGCAGCGGCAGCCGCACGACAAACAGACTGCCTTTACCGAACTCACTTCTTAACGTGACGTCGCCGCCCAGCAGTCGCGAAAGTTCGCGAACGATCGACAGTCCGAGGCCCGTGCCTTCGTATTCGCGTTTCGTGTGATCGCGGCCACCGGGATCGGATGTTCCCTGACGGAACTTTTCAAAGATATGTTCCTGCTCCTGCAATGGAATCCCGATGCCCGTATCTTCCACCGAGAACTCAACGGTATTGTCGTCGCTCAAACGCGAAGAGACTCGCACGCGACCGCCCTCCGGAGTGAACTTGATGGCATTGGACAGCAGGTTCGTGATGAGTTGGCAAATCTTCCCTCGGTCCTGAAACATCATTGGCAGCGGTGCCTGCGGTGTGTCCGTCTTCAGATCGATGTTTTTGCGATCGGCCAACGGCATGATCTGTTGCACCTGAATCTCCAGTACGTCTGAAAGATTCATCGTCGTCAGATGGAGATCCATCTTGCCACTCTCGATCTTGGCGAGATCGAGCAGATCATTGATCTGAACCATCAACGATTGTCCCGATGTCTGGATATTCTGCACGTACCTCTTCTGTCGCTCATCCAGATTCGCGGTGGACTGCAGGATATCACTGAAGCCCAGAATACTGTTCAGTGGTGTGCGGAGTTCGTGGCTGATTGTGGCCAGAAAATCGTCCTTGAGCTTATTGTTGTTAAACAGCTCCATGTTGGCCTGCGCCAGTTGATCGACTTTGCCGTCAAGGCTGTCGTTGAGTGACCGCAGTTCATCGTTGCCGGTCATCATATGTCTCAACATGCGATTGAAAGCATGGCTGAGTTCTTCAAACTCGTCCCCCGTGCTGATCTCCGCGCGCAGGTTAAGGTTGCCGCGGGCGATCTCGTCGCTGACGTCTTTCAGATGCAGTACCGGCTTGACAATGATGTAACGGACAATGACGTACGCGACGAGCATCGCGAGAAATGCGGTGACAATACCCGTTGCCAGCAGAATCGCACGGTTTCGGCTCAGTTGCGCATCCACGGATTCGAGTGACAGATCGATCCGGAGAATGCTCATTAACGGCGGTCGTGGTTGTTTTTCAGGCGGAGCCCCGGTCACGAGTGTTTCCAAGGCGGCTGTGGTATCCGGAGCGGCGACATGAGAGCCCTCAGGATCAGGCATGGTTGGCGATTCTGTCCCGGCAGACATCAAAAATCGTTCCGGTTGCAGGTTCGCGATGTTTCCGACTTTACCCTCCGGTAAGTGGCATTTGGTGCAGAATCCCTTCACTCGGATAGCTGAGTAATACGAAAGCATACGCGGCTTGCCGGCCTCCGACCGGATAATCCAGTGATCATCTTCGGTCCGTTCTTCGTCCAGAAAGATACGCCGCGCGTCGAAGCCGATGTCATTCTCCGGGAACTCGTTCGCGGCGTTTGTCAGCTTCCAGATGGATCCGGCGTCAAAGTTGGGTTCGTCATTGGCTGACTGCTCAAACAGAATCAGCCGAATGTAGGCAAGAGTTGCGTCGCGGCTGGTCGTATCGCGGATTTCCGCATTGCCGGACGGCGCCGTGGATTCCGAATCATCGTTGACGTAAGGCAGTGTAGACTGGTCCCCGGTTGCCGGCTCCTCCTGCGCAATGAACAAGCGGTAGTGATGCAACTGCAGGATTCGATCGACCAGGGAATTCGCGGCCAACACCTGTTGTGAATCAATCAATCGACGCGTGCTGAAGTCATAGAGCCAGAAGCTTCCGGTGATGAGGATCAACAATGCGAACCCGAAAAGAAAGCGGCACTTTCTCTCAAGGCTTGTTTCACCGATGATCTTCTTGAGTGCTCGATATGAAATCACGCTGCAATCCCTTTGCCCCAACCAAGGCCCGGCATCGATCTTGAAATCATATCACGTTGCCCACGAAGTTTCCCACTCGTAATCCAGGACTGCATTCTGCACCTGCGTTTACTCACTTTCGCTGATGGGCAGAACAATCCTGGCGGAGTAGCACGCAGCCTTGTCAAAGCGATTTGCCAGAGACCCCCCAATATCGACAATCGTGCGTTTCACGTCGTGCTGCGATGTTGCGCCCGACGGCAATTTGACGCTCACCAGATTGTCGAGATCCAGCAGGCTGTCGCTGAGCAGCAGGGTGATCCCCTTCGCATCACAGTATTCGATGGAGATTTCGTTCCCGTTGACGGACGCCACAATGCGATCACCCGCGGCTGCCGATTCTGTCGGAACCTGCAGCCAGTAAAACCGCTCGTGTCGCACATCATCCTGAACCCATACAATCCGATCGGTCCAGGAATTGCGAGTGAAGCGTGCCATCCACGGGACCGCCACGGCGTCTTCCAGATTCATCCAATGGCCGCGATCTGCATGGAGCGAGACTTCGTGAACGTAGCCAGCTTTGTCGCCAGCCTGAAGTGCATCAAGGAGTTTGCCCCACTCTTCTGCTTTGGCATTTCGATTGTAAGCACCGTCGTTCGCTCCCATATGAATCGTGAAACCGATATTCCGCAATCCTTCCGGCCGGGATTCATTTGGATGCCCAGCCATCATGGCTGCCGCCGCCAGGCGATCAGCGATGCGCGGTGCCAACTGATAGACTCCATCACCGCCCGCAGAATATCCCATGATGTAGACACGGTCCGGATTCACATCTTCAAACAGAATCATGTCTGAGATCAGACGCTCAAAGAAAGTGTCGATGTGCGACTGATGCCAAAGGTCCCAGGTATTCGTTGCGGCACGCGGCACCAGATAGGCGCCTTCCTCCGGTTGATAAAGGCGCTTCTGATTTTCATACTGTTGATCATTGACGGCTGCTGGTGCACCTCCGCCTCCGTGCATGGAGATGAACAGGCTCCGCCCTTCTGCCGGCGCGTCGCCGAAGACTTTGTACCAGAACGGCATCCTGAGTTCGTCAATGACAATCTCGCGGTTAGCGAATTCTGCCTGCCTCGTTTGCTTCAGAAACGTTGTGCGTGCGGACCACAATTCCGTTGTCGCCTGCTGCGCCTCATCGGCCGTCAGTGCTGTCAGGGAAAATGCCTGTGAATTCAGTGCTGACAGGTTTTCGTCGTTCAGGTCATGATCCCTGATCCATGACTTGAGCAGTTCGATCGTGGGAACAGCCGCAATTTCGTCAGCGCGTGCCATGTCGCCGCCGGACGCCGGCACGAACATCATCACTGACGTCAGGAGTACGAAGAGTTGCCGAAAGCACCGCATTGAGGACCTCTCAGGAATTGCTGACGATGGAGAAGCGGACACTATACTCGGAGAGGTCTGTAAGTCACAGGGACTGTGGTTGCTGCACAGGGTCGGCCAGTTTGTCAATTTACGGTAGGGTGTGTGAAGCGGAGCGAAACACACCATGTTCGATTGTGCAGGAAAGTGGTGCGTTGCGCTCCGCTTCACGCACCCTACAGGAATCGCAGATTCGCAAACTGGCGAGCCGTCGGTTTCTGCAGGAGCGCGCCGCTGGTTCCGCCCTGCGAGCTTTACTATAGTTCGACACGATGAGGCACGCGAACGAACGCGAAGCATCGCCGGACTCCGCAATTTTCCCACATGATGAAATCTTCTCCATGACCGTTCGAACTCGATTTGCTCCCAGTCCCACCGGCTACATGCACATTGGCGGGATGCGTACGGCGCTGTTCAACTGGCTCTGGGCACGCCATAACAACGGTCAGTTTATTCTGCGAATCGACGATACTGATGAGCAGCGAAATATGGATGAAGCGCTGGGGCCGATTCTGGATGCGTTTCGCTGGCTGGGGCTCGACTGGGACGAAGGTCCGGAAGTCGGAGGTTCTCATGGTCCGTACTTTCAATCACAGCGGCGACACCTGTACGATGCGGCTCTGGCGAGGCTGCTGGAGTCGGGCAATGCCTATCGCGACTTTGAGTTGCCGGCAGATACCCAGGCTCAGCGCGAAGCTGCGGAGAAGGAAAAACGCGTCTACATCAGCAGCCGCGCGTCGCTGCCGTTAACCGAGGATCAGGTGTCACAGTACCTCGCCGACGGTCAACCGTGCGTCGTGCGACTGTTGATTCCTCGCACCGATAAGGTCGTGATGAACGATCACATTCGCGGCACTGTCGAATTTGATTGCAGCCTGATGCCGGACCCGGTCATCGCCCGTAACGACGGATCGCCGCTCTACAACTTCGCGACTGTCGTCGATGATGCTGAAATGGAAATCACCCACGTCATTCGCGCGGAAGAACATCTTTCGAACACGCCGATCCAGATTCTGCTGCACCGCGCGCTGGGCAACAGGACACCGGAATGGGCCCATGTTCCTTACGTTGCATCTCCAGGCAGCAAGGAGAAAATGAGCAAACGAAAGATTGATAAATATCGCACCAATCCACAGTTTCAGAAACTGTTCGAACTGGGCGACCAGGTCCTGAGTCGTATGGGCATCGATCCGAAATCGAATGATTTGTCACCGGTCATGGTCGCGTACTATCGACAGGTTGGATTTCTGCCCGCCGGCGTTTTGAATTCACTTGTGCGACTCGGCTGGTCACTGGACGATCAGACGGAGTTTCTGTCGCTTGCGGAGATGAAACGGAAATTCACGCTGGAGCGGGTGATTAAGAGTGCCGCTGGTCTGGATCCGGACAAGCTGCTGAATTTCCAGTCGCATTGGATGAGTGAGCTGCCGGCGAAAGAGAAGCTCTACGGCTGTCTGCGGATGCTGAAACAGGCCAGACTGATTGACGATGAAGACGACACCGAGACGCAGGCAAAAGTCGCCCGTATTATTGAGCTGGCCGCTGACCGTTTGCGTGTCTTCGGTGACATCTTTCAACTGGACGAATTCTTCGTGGCTGACGATGAACTCAGGATCGACGACAGGAACTTCCAGAAACGCGTGGTGAAGCCTGAGAATGCTGTTGTCCTGCTGCATGAACTGCGGCGTCGCCTGAGTGACACAGACAATTTTGCGGCTGAACGACTTCATGAATTGCTGCAGTCATTTGCGGCTGAGAAGCAAGTCAAAGTCGGCGATATTTTCCCGGCACTGCGACTGTGCGTCACCGGCAAGGCTCAGGGCGCAGACTTGTTTCAATCGCTCGAACTGCTTGGAAAGGACTGCGTATTGCATCGACTTGATCGTGCCATCGGGCAGGCAGAATCGCAGCGAATCACGTAGTCCTGTCATAATCTGTATCGCGTTGCAGTTTTTGCATTAAAAAAGGGGTCAGGAACCAATAGTGCGGAGCACCCTCTGGGCCATTTGGCTATTGGTTCCTGACCCCTTTTTTAAACAATGGCCCGCTTAGTTGTTGGGAATCTGCACTGCAATTATGAGCGAGAATG
>CAZFDW010000151.1:0-12665 GCA_964517865.1 uncultured Chitinophaga sp. | reverse complement strand
GTTCCTTTGCGGCTAAAACTTGTTCCGGAACTCTTGAATGGCCGCAAGAGATCGCAAAGAACGCAAAAGGGAAACATCGTTTTTTGACACGGAGGAAACGGAGGAAACCCAGGCCGACAGATGGCACGAAAATGTGGGGCAGAAAGATTCGGCGCGGAGTCGCATCATGGTGCGCTTGAGCCGCCGTTGATGGTGCCGCCACGCTGATGCCGGGGAATCTCAGTCGGCGGAGCGATTGAGCTACGTAGGCGATGTCGCTCCGCCGACTCGCATTCCTGTCAACGCACGCGATCTGACGAAGTTTGATTCCGGTTGCCATGCGTCGCATACCGTGTACGATGCTGCGGAAATGTGGTCGTGGCCGATAGTGAAATTGGGAGGGCGAGGCTCCTGCCGAGCCGTGTGTTTCGGCAGTCGTCGGCTCGGCAGGAGCCTCGCCCTCCCGAGAACCGCACCTATACTCTCGAAATCGGAATTCCGCGATTGTGAAAGGAAAAAAAACATGCTCACGATATTTCGCAGCCTGCTGGGATTGGCCATATGGTCGCTGGTGTGGGCAGCAACTGTGTTCGACGTTCAGGCTGCGGACATTCCCGAGTACGAATGGCAGCCGATCACGATGACTGCACCCTGGGCGGCGCGTGATGGAGCTGGCCTCCTCAGCTATCAGGGGAAAATGTGGCTGCTCGGCGGGTGGAATCCCGATCCGGCCCAGCGGGAGTTTTTCCCCATGATCTGTAACAACGAAGTCTGGTCCTCAGCAGACGGGGCGAAATGGTCGCTGATCAAACCGAACTCATTCAAGGATCGTGCGTTCGATCCTGCGAGTGACTGGGAGGGACGTCATACGGCGGGCTACGCAGTCTATCGTGACAGAATGTGGATCATCGGGGGAGACTGCAACCAGAAGCATTATCAAAATGATGTCTGGAACTCCACCGACGGAGCGACATGGACTTACGTCAACAAAGGAAAAGATGTCCCCTGGGCACCACGCGTCCTGCATTACACTGTCGTGCATGACGACAAGCTGTGGGTGATTGGCGGCCAGTCGATGCCAGCCTTTGCTGGTGGGGAGGAGGAATTTTATCGCGATGCCTGGACATCGACGGACGGGGTCGAGTGGCAGAAGATGACTCCCCGGGAACCGTGCTGGTCCGCGCGCGGAATGATTGGTGGAAGCGCCGTCATGAACGGCCGCATCTGGATCCTCGGTGGCGGGACCTACGATACTCCGACGACACCACAACGCAAATTCCATAATGATGTCTGGAGTTCAGCCGACGGAATCGACTGGACCCAACACACGGCTGAGGCTCCCTGGCATCCGCGGCAGTACCATGATGTCGCCGTCTGGGACAATCAACTTTGGGTGATGGAGGGATATCATGAGAAAGGAGGTAATCGCAACGATGTGTGGTACTCGGCCGATGGCGTCAAGTGGACCGAACTCCCCAACACACCCTGGAAGCCACGACATGCGGCCAGCCTGGTGGTCCACCACGGTTCGTTGTGGATGATCGCGGGTAACAATATGCAACCCGATGTCTGGCGCTTAACGCGGAAGTCGCGCTAGTCCTGAAACAAGTGACAGTCATTTGGAGTGCGGCGACTTGTCGCCGCTTTGCCTTTCAAACACGGCATTTTTGTCAATCAGTGGTGGAAAAATGCGAACATTCATTTCATTTTCAGGTGAAGTCGGCAGAACAAGTGAACGACATTCCCAGAGCCAAATTCCCTGAAAAAGAAAGCGGTGACGAGTCACCGCACTCCAAAGGTCGCCTGGTCCGGCCTGCAGATTCTGAATTCTTGCGAATTCAGCTACGTCCAACTGACATTATTGGAAAGTTCACTGAGAGGACAATCAGATGCTGATTGGATATGTAAGTGACGAACGTTACGTGGCGCTGGCCGACGTCCTGATCGAATTTCAATCCGAAGGGCAGACTCGTGCCATCGTGCGTTCGACGCCGCGAGGCGCGGTCGAGGCTGATCTGGATCCCGGTGAATATGAGGTCACGCTCGTCAAACAGGGCTATGGATCGAAACACTCGCGGATGACGATTGATGCCGATCGCCCGCATCATTTTCGTTTGCTGACCGATGGCCTGCTTGGATATGTCTGGCCTCGATCCGTCAAATCCGGCGAGCGTTCGGAGTTTCGTGTCCACTCGACCGAACCGTATCGACTGAGTCTGTGGCGATACGGGTGGAAGCGGGAATTCGTGAAACTCCTGGGCTGGTTCGACGAACACGGCCCGCGTGCCGTGATGCAGATTCTTCCTGACGGTGATTGCACTCAGACCGGTGTCGGCTGGAACAAAGTAGGTTACGGCAATAGTCCGCATCACACGCAGTTCGTTGTCGGTCCGGAACGATCGGGGCTGTATTATCTCCATGCCAAGGGTGAGCAGACCGGGACATTTTTTTCGTTTCCCTGGGTCGTCGCGCCCGCGAAACCCCAGGCGCAGATCGCCGTGCTGGCTTCAACGAATACCTGGCTGGCCTATAATAACTTCGGAGGCCGCAGTAATTACATCAATGCGAATCGCCTGCCGGACACTCCCATTGTAAATGCTCGTCAGGATCTTATTCGCTACACCGGTGCTGGAGCGTTTAATGCCTGGGGATTCCCGGACGAGGAGTATCTGCCGCTGTCATTCGAACGACCCGAACCGGGAAATGTCGTGCGGGAGAATGAGGAAGTCACAGATCCGATCGCCGGTCGACTGCCCTGCGGCATGGCCCCGGCCGAGTGGCGGCTGCTCGGCTGGCTCGAACGTGAGGGTTTTCCATACGACTATTACTCAGAATTCCACCTCCACAATGGCGGGCTGGATCTGGATCAGTACACCATCCTGATGATCAGCGTGCATCCCGAATACTGGTCCCGTGAAATGTATCTGCGTGTCAAGGAGTGGGTCTGGCAGCGCGGCGGAAAACTGATCTATCTCGGTGGAAACGGTCTGAATTGCGAAGTCGAGTTTCTCGGCGAAGACGCGCTTCGTTTCAAGACGCATCTTGCTCCCACGAACGGCAGCGAATTGGGGATGCCCGATCCAAAGAACCCGGACTTCTACTGCGACAGTCGCATGGCGCGCACACTGGAATCCGAGGCGAATCTGTTGGGTGTCGTCTGTACGGATTCAGGGATCATGACGGCTGCACCGTACAAAGTTCTCGCCGCCGATCACTGGGTCTTTGCGGGGACCGGTTTACGCAACGGCGATCTGTTTGGCGAAAAGAGTCTGCAGGAACGAATCCCGGGAGGCGCGTCCGGGCATGAGACTGACAAGCGCAGCCCGCACTCTCCACCTGGTACCGAGTTGCTAGCCAAGGGCACCAACCCCGACGACGGCGGTGCAGAAATCGTCTGCTACGAGACGCCGAGTGGCGGAGCGGTGTTCTCGGTCGGATCGATCACCTGGGTGCCGTGTCTCCTCATCGACGACGCAGTCTCCCGGATCACAGCGAATGTTGTCGCCCGCTACGTGATCAAGGAGCAGTCCTAGAACAGTTTGAAATCGCCAATGTTCGAGCGGCGTTTGTCGAAGGTGTCGGAGAATTATTTCAGGGGCATGGGGTTTGGCCGCATCTACCTGGGTGCAACGTCCTGATTCTGTGATCCCAGGTATTCCATCAAATCAACAAATTCTGACGGAGCCAGCGTTGATGGAGCTCCTTCGGGCATGCTGCTTTGCTGCTGAGTGACGCGGTCCTCGATGTCGGCTTTGGCAATCTTACGAAGAGCTTTGCCATCGAAGAGTTCGACTTCAACATCATTTTCAGACACCACAAGTCCTGCCGTCGGCATGCCGTCCTTCGTGACAATCAGCGTCGATCGATATTTCTCTGCAACTTCGACATTCGGGTCCACCACGGACTGCACGATCTTGAACTTGTTCATGCGTTTTGCCACGCCCGCCAGGTTTGGTCCGAATTCGCGACCCTCACCGTTACCGACTCTGTGACACGCCGTACAGTTGCGCACAAACACTTCGCGACCACGATTGGCATCGCCCTTCAGATCTGACAATGCCGTCATGGCCTTGTTGCGTTCTTCTTCCGGCTTTGGTTGCTGCGACATCAACGTCTGCAGAAACGGCAACGCCACGGCCCCCGATTTCGAGGCTTCCATCAGTTTTGTCACGATCTCACCCGCACGCGAACTCAAGTCCGGGATCTTGCCGGCGATATAGTCACCACGCCAGATTTTTTCGTTGGCCCCAAGGGCATGCTGCACGGTATAGTCAACCCAGTAATCGGCCGGGAAACTGGTCATCACCAGCAACGCGGTCTGCGCTTCGATGTTGTCGAAGAAGCTTAAACCACGAGCCGCCTCAGTCCGCACACGAGGATGTGCATCCTTTGCTGCAGCAGTGAGCATGGCCTGAGCATCAGCAATCGATTCGCGTTCATCGGAAACGATGCGAACAGCAGCCGCCCGCGCGTCGAACGTCGGTGCCTGCAGCACAGCTGCCAGCAGGTCGGCACTGATCTGATGATGGGCCTGCTGAATCCACAAAGCTTCCGTGCGCAGACGATCGTATTCCGGATCGTCGGCTTTGAGCCCCTTCACCCACGAAGCCACATGTGGAAGCACATCGGCAGCCGGTCGATCATGCAGTTCACGCCGGGCACGGTAGTGTGTGCGCCATTCGTATTCACGAAGCTGTTCCAGGATTTCCGGAACAGATTTTCCGAACTGAGTCGCCGGTGTGACCAGCGGACGACTCGGGTACACCAGGCGATAGATCCGGCCGCGAGTGTGATCCCGATTCGGGTCGCGTTGACTATACTGCATGTGACCGACCAGAGCATTCGCCCAGTCGCCAAACCATAGCGCACCGTCAGGTCCGATTTGCGGATCAGCAGGCCGAAAATGCTTGTCGGTGGAACGAATGAGATCATCCGGACTGCCGTCAGCGTTCTTCAGTCGATCGCCGTGGAATCCGCCGCCATCGTCATTCACAGTGAACCGAGGCAAACCGTTCATATTGATGACACATGCGTACGTGAACTGTCCCTGAACGTCATCCGGAAAGTTTCGGCTCACCAGAAACTCGCTGCCCAGCGCGGGTCGCATGCCTTCGTTATTGAAGACAAAGTTCAGGCCTGTACGGCCGCCGAACTGCGATCCGGACAAGGGCGTATCCCAGGCATGATTCGCTGTCGTACCGTCACCGACGATACCCTGGCCCCAGTTATTGAAGACGTAACACCACATGTTGTACTGACCGGGCAAAGAAAACTGGCGAATTTTCAGGGAGCGAGGATCCATCACATAAGCACCACCGGCGCCTTGGCTGCGATGCGGGCCCCATGGTGTTTCCAGTGTCGTGCTGGTGGCGATCCCTTCCAGCATGTGCAGCTTTCCCGAGTGACTCCATTCAAACGCACCGCACGTATGGTGCGTATCGTCCGAGGCCCAGCCGTCGAGCAGATGCACAACTTCGTCGGCCTTGTCGTCGCCGTCCGTATCTTTCAAAAACAGCAAACGCGGCTGATCGACAACGAGAACTCCGCCGTTCCAGAATTCAAAACCGGTCGGGCAGTGCAGCTTATCGTAAAAGACTTTGCTGGAATCTGCCTTGCCGTCGTGATCGGTGTCTTCCAGAATCAGCAGGCGATCATTCGGTTTGTGATCGCCTGGTTTCCATTGGGGATACGTCGGCATGCAGGCAACCCACAGGCGTCCTTTATTGTCGAAGTTCAATTGCACCGGCTTTGCGAGTTCCGGAAACATGGTTTCGTCGGCGAACGCCTGGATCTCAAATCCTTCAGGAACTTTGGTTTCGGCAATCAATTGCTGCGGCGTGAGATACCGCAGTTCCTCGGCTTCTGAATAATCCTGACGCGGCTCTCCAAAACGAGTTTCCGGGACAATCAGTTCGCCGGTTCCCGCATCATCCGGCGTGTCAGATACAGATTTGCCCTGAGCCAGATCCCAGACCAATCGATCGCGTACCTCAGCCATCTTCCGGATCTTGATGTATTCGCGCGGAAAGGTTTCGGTATCAAACGTTCGTCGGCCACCGTAAACGTACCAACCATTGAGCATCCGATAGTCCTGCAGATGCACCCATGACTTGTCGTTGATGGCCGATCGCATAATTTCGTACGCAGGACTGCCAAAGCTGGCGGATGACGCGGAACCGAATGTCTTTTCATCAATGATCCTTGCGATTTCGCGATCACCCGCATCATTCAGGTGACAACCATTGATCGTGTACTGCAATCCCGGCTTGCCGCTGAGCAATTTTCCCGACGCTTCGAACACATCGACAAATGCCAGCTTGCGCGCGGCAGCAACCTCTGCGACGGCTGCGGAATATAATTTCAGATTTTCATTTTCCTTTGAACCGTCTGGTAACAGTGGATCGTCGGTTGGTTCGAATGCAATCGGTGAGACGAGAATGAATCGCGGCGGAGCGTTGGCGTCGTCGCGAGGGTAGCGTTGGGCCATCGTGTCCAGATAGCTGCTGTAACGTTCCTTGAATCCATCAATTCCTTCGGGACCAGCCCAGGATTCGTTGAAACCGAAGAAACAGAAATATGTGTCAGCACCGAAGGCCAACTGCGGATCGTCCAACGCCGTATAGTCGGCTGATCGCTGCTGAATGCCGACTTCTTCTGCAGGTCGCGCGAAGTTGCGGACGACCAGTTCCTTCTTCGGGAACCGAGTGTGCAGCAGCGTCTCAAAGTGCCCGAACAGATTCATGCGTTCGGCAAGTGAGTTGCCCAGAAACGCGACTCGTTCGCCCTGCAGAAATTCCAGCGGAAGTTCGCTCGCATGCAGGTCCGGGCGCTTGGGACGCGGCGGCAGCGACATCAGCTTGATCGCCAGTTCCTTCGACGGCCCCTGCGCCATCACATCGGCACTCAAACCCGTCAACAGCAATCCTGCAACAACCAATAATCGGCAATAGACCTGAGGCACGATCGGGCAGCTCCCAAAAGAAACAAACACAACGGGATTTTTGCAGAATGGGCAATTCTTCCCGTCCCTTGATTCGCACATCGACTCCTGAGAGCGTCTGCGGACCAGTACGGTACGAAGAGACGGCCTACGGATCAACCATGCAGCCAAATTCGTGTGACATCTCAATTGCGGCATACAGTGCTTGTTGTTGGCGATTCGCATGGCGTTCAGTATTCTGCCCTGCAGCGGCAACTGAAATTTACGGAAACCACCTGCCAGCATCGACACGAAGGACCCCCATGAAAATCACCGCGATTGAAACGCTTGTCTGTCATGCGCGGATGCGTAATTGGATCTTTGTGAAGGTACTCACAGATCAGCCGGGGCTGTTCGGCTGGGGTGAAGCGACGCTCGAATGGCACACACGTGGAGTGGTTGGGTCCGTCGTGGATCTGTCGCAGTTGCTGATTGGTGAGGATCCGACCCGCGTCGAACATCTGTGGCAGATAATGTGGCGACAGCACTTCTGGCACGGAAGCGGAATCGTGCGTTCGACCGCGATTGCCGGAATCGATCTGGCGCTCTGGGATATCATCGGAAAGATTCATGGCGTCCCGTGTCACAAGCTGTGGGGCGGCCCGGTGCGCGATTCAATCCGCTTGTACTGTCACCTTGGCGGAGGTGATATGGAGAGCTTCTACGAGACGCCTGTTGATAACGCGAAGCAGTTTGCTGAGCTGGCTCAAAAAGCTATTTCGGATGGCTTTACCGCGTTCAAATCGATGGCCGTACCACCCACCATGCCCATCGAGGGACGAAAGCCCGTCAAGGCTGCTGAAGCCTGCGTCGCCGCGATGCGGGATGCCGTTGGTGACAACATCGATATCATGGTTGACTGCCACGCTCGACCATCGCCGGCCATGGGTCTGCAGTTCGCCAAGGCGCTCGATTCGTATGGATTGTATTTTCTCGAAGAACCCTGCTGGCCCGAAAGTGTCGAAGGACTGGCCGCCATCAACGCGGCAGTGATGACGCCGATCGCGACGGGTGAACGCGGCACACATCTGGCAGCCTTTCGTGACCTGTTCGCGGCGCGAGGCTGTGAAATCTGTCAGTTGGATATTACCCACTGCGGCGGATTTACTGAATCACGTCGCGTCGCCGCACTTGCCGATGCGTACCGAATTGCGCTGGCACCGCACAATCCACAGGGGCCGGTCAGCACTGCAGCATCGCTGGAATTTGGCTTCTCGCAGCCCAGCTACATCATTTGCGAAACCGTCCACAACGATGTCCCATGGCGACAGGACATCGTGGAAGAAGGATTCACCATTGACGCCGCGACGCGCACGGTTGCTCCAAACACGAGGCCAGGTTTGGGGATTACGATCAACGAAGAAGAGATTCGTAAACATCCGTTTCAACAGGAAATCCCACAGCGGGTGTTCTACCGCGACGGTGCCGCAGGAGACTGGTAGGGAATAATCAGGCGAGCGGCAGGAAAAGGGGATGGGCGATGGAAGGGATTGATCGGTACTGGCTGCTGACGTGGACGATGTATGGGCAGTGGTTACCCGGAGATCCTCGGGGTTCGGTGACTCGCATCGAACAAGTGGACCAGTCGCATCGTGGAGAGATCGATGAGTTCGGGACTCCTCGCAGCGGATCAATGCCGGGGTTGTTTGAATCGGCGCGGATGCGACTGAAGTCGTCGCCGATATTTCTGACTCAACCACAAGCAGATCTGCTATTGCTGCAGTTTCAGGAGACGTGTGACATTCGGAACTGGTTGCTGGTTGGTGTGGCGATCATGGCGAATCATGTGCATGTGCTGTTGGGAGTTCCAGGCGATCCAGAGCCTGAAGTTCTGTTGCAGGATCTGAAAGCGTATGGCAGCCGAAAGCTGAATCGCACTTTCGGGAAGCCGGCGTCGGAGACCTGGTGGACTCAGTCAGGATCGAAACGCAAACTGCCGGATAAGGTCTCGATCCGCAATGCGATCCAGTACCTACGGGATCAAGAGTATCCTTTGGTGATCTGGATCAATCCAATCGTTGACACCTGGGAATGATCCAGGCGAGCGGCAGGGCGTCAGCCCAATGCGTGCCATTCTGCGATTTTGCGTGCTGACAGCCGTAGTGCAGGTTTCGGAGCAGGTGGTGGAACTTGAAGACGACGGCGGACGACAGAGTGTGATTGCTGCGTGCCTTGCTCGGAGGGCTGACGCCCTGCCGCTCGCCTGAAACACGGGATTGGCAGAAAGTGTCCAGGTCGCTGAGTTGATCAGGCCTGTTTGGTTTCACTTCTGTGGATACGGACCTACAATTTCGCCATGCATGCAACAAACCCACCCGACTTTCGTCATGCGTCTTTCCATGGTCGCATCGGGATCGCACGGACCGACATTACGCCGCCGGTCGGCATCTATGCACGCAACTGGGGTGCCGCGAAACACGATGTGGCCGAATCGATTCACCGGTCGTTGACACTCACCGCCTTAACGCTGACGCCATTGGCGGGCGGAGTGACGTTGATTCTCGTGGACGCGGATCTCGGCTGGTGGAAGACGCCGCAGACTTTTTACAAGTTCCAGAAAAGGTTGCTTGAATCGCTTTCGCTTGAATCTGCGAATCTGATTTTTGCGCTCAGCCACACGCACGCTGGTCCGCCGTTGATGGAGGCCGACGATTCGTTGCCGGGCAGCGATCTGCTTCGGACGTGGATGGAACATGTGTTCGAATCGACTGTGCGCGCAATCCGCGAAGCACTGGAGTCGCAGTTCGAGGCGACTCTGGACTGGCATCAGGGCCGATGTGGCCTGGCGACTGTTCGCGATCTGCCGGACCCTGATCCAGCGAAGAATCGCATCGTCTGTGGCTACAACCCGGATGGAAAGCCCGATGACACTCTGCTCGTTGGTCGTGTTACGGATGTGACCGGCCGAATTCGGGCGACACTGGTCAACTATGCCTGTCATCCGACGACGCTGGCATGGGACAACAAAGCCATCTCTCCGGATTATGTCGGAGCCCTGCGTGCAACCATTCAGCAGTCTACCGATGCACCCGCGATGTTCATGCTGGGAGCGTGTGGCGAACTTGCACCGCGTTATCAGTACGTGGGCGACCTGGAAATCGCCGACCGTCACGGAAGGCAGCTCGGCTTCGCGACGCTGTCGGTATTGCACGGCATGGAACCACCGGGCACCCGGCTGACCTATGCCGAAACTGTGGAATCCGGCGCGCCGCTCGCCGTCTGGAAGCATGAACCGTGCAAGTTGACTCAGGAGTTGCATGCGATACAGACCACTGTTGACCTGCCACTGAAGAGCTGGCCATCCGCTGCGGAACTCGAACAACAGCGATTGGCCTGTAAGGACCGAGCACTGGAAGAACGTCTTCGCCGCAAACGTGACATTCGTCGCAGCGTAGGCGATGGATCAACATACCGTCTGCCGATCTACGTCTGGCGCATCGGCGACGCGATCCTCGTCGGGAGTTGCTGTGAACCATATTCTGATCTGCAACAGGAACTTCGCCGCCGGTTTCCGGAACACACAATCCTGTGCATGAACCTCATCAACGGCTCAATTGGTTATCTGCCGCCGGAGGATCTGTATGACACAGACGTCTATCCCGTCTGGCAAACGCCATTCGATCGCGGGAGCCTTGAGGCGACGATTGAAGCAATGACTTCCGGGATCACAGACGTGCTGTCAGGATCGACGGCCCCGCACACCAGGGAAAACGACGAACACGGCAGCGGTGACACAGATTTGACAGAAGTGTGACGTTTGCCCGACTTCCAATGCGTTGATTTCGCATAACATTAGCCGTGGTCTGAAGGACGGTCTGAAAACATAACGTGCCGCCGGCTGTGCTGACGCTCTTTGAGGCAATTACTGACAAGGTTGAACTGGCACATGCAGGAGCAAACAGTCGGATGTGAATCCGAAAAAAAGGCGACGATGCGAAGCGGTAAAGAGTTATTGATTGCCAGCAACCAGTATGCTCGTGAGCAGCGTTGGCAGAGTTGGTGGCACCTCATATCGACGCTGGCGTTGGCCACAACCTTTCTCACTGTGGCCTGTCTGGATCTGCCGTTGGCTGTTTGTGTCGCCAGCAGCGTATTGGCCAGTCTTGTCCTCGTGCGGCTGTTCATCATTTATCATGATTACATGCACGGGGCGATTCTTGCTGACTCGCGGATTGCGGGCGGTATTCTGCGTTTTTACGGACTGCTGGTGCTGAGTCCTCCGCAGGTCTGGAAGCATTCCCACGATGATCATCACAAGCACAATTCCCGGAAACTGGGACCGACCCTGGGGACATTTCCCGTGATGAGCACGGCAGATTATGCCCGGGCGTCGCGATGGCAACGTTTCATGTATGTGGTGACGCGTCATCCGCTCACGATTCTGCTGGGTTACTTCACCATTTTCTTCTGGGAAATGTCGCTGTTTGCGTTTATCCTGAATCCTAAAGAACATTACGACGGCGCGGTCTCTGTTGTGCTGCACGTCGGCGTCGCCATTGCACTGAGTTTCATCTCATGGCAGGCGCTGTTTCTGGGAATGCTGCTGCCCATGTCCATCATCACGTGCCTGGGTTCGTATCTGTTCTATGCGCAGCACAATTTCCCGGGAATGAAACGCCGGCACGGCAATGACTGGGATCACGTGTATGCCGCTCTGAACTCGTCGAGCTTCATGCGGATGGGCCGTATGATGCACTGGTTCACCGGGAACATTGGTTATCACCATGTCCACCATCTGAATGCCAGAATCCCGTTCTACCGTCTGCCCGAAGCCATGGCTGGTCTGCAGGAATTGCAGTCACCCGCAGTCACGACCTTGTCCCCATCAGACATCGTTCGCTGTCTGCGATTGAAACTCTGGGATCCTGCGGATGACCGATTGCTGACATTTCATGAAGCGTCGATGGTCCGCTGAAGAACTGTTAGTACCATGCTGTGTTCGTTAAGACTGCGTCAACCGCCAGTCAGTCGATTCCGTCAGATTCTACTGAGCAATTGAACGGAACCGGAGGAGGCTCAATAGAGCCATTCGGGACGAAGCAGCATGACGATTCCCAGCAACAAAATCGCGGCACCGCTGATCAGTTTCAGCCAGCGTCCCTGAGCCTCCTGAAGTTTTCGTTTGCTGAGTGTGATCACGACAATTGAAACCATCACGATCGCATCGAACGGAGCGGCCTCGGGAAGTCCAGGTGATCCGTCTCCCACATGGACCTGAACATTGCAGATCCCAAGCTTCGACAGGCGAGCCTGTGCAAATCGGGCCAACTCCGGAATCCGTTCAATTGTGTGGATCTGTTGCGCCAGATGGGAAAGCACACAGGCGGCATAGCCCGACCCCGTACCGACTTCCAGTACGTTCTCGTTTCCCGTCAACTGCAGCGACTCACACATCATCGCGACTGTATATGGCTGTGAAATCGTCTGCCCATAACCGATTGGCAGGGGGCCATCGCGATAGGCTTCCTCTTTCTCATCATCCGGAACGAATTCCTCCCGAGGCAGTCCGGGCATCAGGCTGATTCCATCGGTGAGCACCAGCACGAAGCCTGCACCGGCTGAAAGCCTGACTTCGCGGATCGGCAGCCGGAATCCGTCGATGGCTTCGAATCAGGGTGCATTTCGGGAATAGTTGCGCGGCGTGTGGAGTTAGACAACCGAATTCGGGACAACCGAATGAAGACAGGCAAGACAAACCGCATCCAGA
>CAZFDW010000150.1:0-12676 GCA_964517865.1 uncultured Chitinophaga sp. | reverse complement strand
GAACAACAAGAGTTAACCGCAGATCTTGGCAGCCTGCTGCAGCGTAAACAGGAACTGCTGCAGGCGGCTCGAGAATCGCAGCTGGACCGGGCGGCGGAGATTGCCGAACAGGCACAGCGGTTGGCTCAGCAGCAGCAACAACTCGCCGAAGGTGTAAATGAAGAGGCCCATGACGCGGCGCGCGATGCTCAGGCACTGGCGGACGAACTTCAGCAGGCTCGTAACGAAGCTGATCAACTGGGCAATCAGATCCAGCAGCAGGCTCAGGATGTTCCGCGTCCCGAGGTGCAGCCGCTGGATAATGCGATTCGCGATCTGCGGCAGGGAAATCTCGCGACGCCACAGGATGGCATCAAGAAGTCGCAGGAGCAGTTGGCGAAGACTGCCGAAGAATTAGCAAAGCCGATTGAAGCACCAGCCGCCGATCCGCATGCGCCTGCCGTGGATGACAACACCAAACGGGACCAGGAACGCAAACGCGCGGCGCAGAACGAAAAACATCAGGAACTGGGCAGGAAGGCGTCGGAGATCAATGAACAACTGGAACAAATCGAAGAAAAGATTGCCGCGATGGCGTCAGAACTTGGTGCGAAGCCGCTGGAAGCTGCTGCTGACGCCGCTGGAAAACAGCAGCCGGGTGATCAGCCTGAAACGAAAGTCGGCCAGAATCTGTTGAAGGATTTGGCAAAAATGGTCGAAGCCTCCCACGAAACGGCGAACACAGTCAAGGCGGATCGCAAAGCGGAAAACGGTGCGAAGCAGCAATCGCAACAGGCGGCTGAAAAAGCGGATGACGCTCTGCGGCACGCGATGGCAGGTCAGTTCAGTCGTGCCGCAGAACGCATGCGAAATTCCGCAAGTGATTCTGGTGCTGCTGCAGAACAATTGAAAAACCAGGAACAGCAGGACCGACGAGCTCAGCTTGAACAGCAGCGCGACGGCTTCAACCGCATGTCCGATGTTCTCAAGCAACTGCAGGAGAACAATCAGGCGCAGGTTGCCGCACAACAAGAAACGCAGCGCGATGTGGCGGAGGCTGCGGAACAGTTGCCGACGCCGCTGGAAGAACTGGCCGAACGGCTGAATATCCCCGAGCTGGGTTTACAGAATCAGGCACGTCCGGCGCAGGAAGCGGCCCAGGCCGCCCGCGAAGGTGCTCAGTCCGGTGAATCCGCCTCCGGGCAACTTAATGAGACTCAATTGCAGCAAGCCAGCCAGAAAGCCCAGGAGGCCGCTGGCCATCTCAATCGCGCCGCCCAGTTGGCCCAACAGGCCGCGCAGGGATATCGCGATCCGAACGCCTTGATTCCGACTGAAGTCGGCGAAAGCGTCAGCGATGCGCTGCAGAGTCTGCGGAAGGCTTCAGAAATGATCGACCAGGAAGCGGCTCAGCGGGCAGCGGCGGAACAGGCTGCTGCCCAGCAGTCACCGGATGGTCAGGCCTCTCAACAAGGTAAAGCCGGACAACCCGGCGAACCCGGGCAACCCGGTGAAGGTCAGCCCGGTGAAGGTCAACCCGGTGAAGCGGGGCAGCAGCCAGGCAAACCTGGTGAAGGCCAGCCTGGTGAGCCGGGGCAAGATCAGCAAGGACAGCCGGGTGAAGGACAGCAGCCGGGGCAACCCGGTGACGCAAAATCCGGCGGCAGCAAAGGTCAACCAGATTCATCGGCTCAGCAAATGGCCAAAGCGGCTAAGTCATTACAGAACGCAGCTCGCAGCGCGTTGCCGAATCAGTTTTCACCGGGGCAGCTGAGTTCCGATCCTGGTGCAGCGGGCGATCCGAAGAGTGAGGGCAACGTTTCAGAATTCGATGGTCATGATCCCAACGCCACACGCCGTAAAGGCACCCGCCGCGTCTGGGGCCGGTTGCACGATGATCTTGATGCGGACGTCAGCGACGCAGGAAAGGAAGTCATGGACAACGAATACTCCGAACTCATCCGCCGCTACCGTCGCGACCTCGCCAGAGCTGGCCAGAAGTCCGACAGGAAACCAGATGTCGAAAAACCGTGAGGTGGTTGGCATCTACTGCACGCGGTTGGCATTGGCTCGTTCAACCGCGTGCCCCGTCGGCCGCGATTGTTCAATTTGCAATTTCGTATTTGAGATTTGAAATACGAAGCGCGGGGCGTTGCCCACGCGGTTAAACGAATGTGCCATGTTTAACCGCGTGCTGGATAAGTCGCCGATGATGAGATGATTACGCTGGTTGTCAGGAATCTCAGTCGGCGGAGCGACGGAGAACATTCCACGCTGCAGCACGTTTTATTCCTGGCCGAATACTGTGTAACATAAGCACGCACAAAGCCACCGCTCTCCACTCCTCACAAGAAAGCCCCGCCATGAGATTCTGGACATCCGCGAACCTGATTCCCTTTGTACTGATCGTCGCAATGGCTGCGATGCAGCCGATCGCCAACGCTGGTGAAAAGGTCGAGTTTTCGAGAGCGGATTCATTACTGGGAATCACAATCGACGGCCAGCCGTTCGCGACATATAACTTTTCGCACGATCTGCCGAAACCATTTCTGCTTCCGTTGCGGACTCCGTCGGGCGTCGTGGTGAATCGAGAGCTCGAAGATGCATCCGACGCGGATCATCCGCATCACAAGGGTGTCTGGAATTCTGTGGATGAGATTAACGGGATAAAGTTCTGGAAAGAAGACGGACCGATTCGCAGTATCTCCGTGCGCGTGATTCAGTCCGGCGGGCCGATTGGAATCTTCGAAGCGATCAACCAGTGGCAGCATCCGGAAACCGGAGAACCGCAACTCACAGAAACGGCTGTTGTCACAATTCACGCCAATCGATTGCTGGTGTACGACATGCTCTTCACTGCATCGCATGTCGCTGCTGATTTCGAAGACACCAAGGAAGGCATGTTTGGCATTCGTGTCGCACCGTCCATGAAGGAGAAAAACGGCGGTCATGTCGTGGCGAGTGACGGGTCTGAGACGACTCAAAACTGCTGGGGCAAGTCGTTTCCGTGGATTGACTATTACGGAACGGTCGATGGCAAAACGGTGGGAGTGGCCATCATGGATCATCCATCCAACTTCCGTCCGTCCCGATACCACGTGCGTGACTACGGATTGTTCTCCATCAGCCCGTTCGGCAACCATGCCTACACGAACGGCGTCGAAGAGGCCGCCCCTGTGCATCTGAAGAAAAACGAATCGCTCCGATTGCGATACGGGATGTTCTTCCACGATGGCGACACCAAAACAGGCAACGTCGCAGCCGCCTGGGATCAATTTGTCAGCAGCACGGCGGAATAGCATTGCACTGCGGTCGGTCTGTATGAAATGACGGACGCGAAAACTTCCGGGCCGACGCTGCGCTTGTCCCACCCGACGATGGCAGTTAGACTTTGCTCAGCAAACATTTAAAGTTTTGTTGTCGTGAGAAGATTTTCCGACGTGTGTCTGCAGAAGTCAGGACTGGCAGAAAAATGTTCGGCAGAAAAATACAGACCACGACTTGAGGTCTTTCTGCGATTCATTTTTCTGCCATCAATTTTTCTGCTGCAGATGTTCCTGCCTGAATGACAACCCTGTTCTTATACTCCGCGCGGCCGGAAATGAGTCCGGCGAGCGGAGCGGCGTGAGCCCTCCGGTATCTCGTTTTTGTACCGTCAAGCTGCCCATGCCGCTCGCCAATTGTCTCACTCATGACCGCGTTGAGGATACGTTCCGTCTTCGACAATGGGTTGCGGGCTAAGCCCGCGCCAAGATTCAACGATGCATACAATCAAGGGAGTCTTCGAAAGTTTTTCGAAACTGGATGTCTGGACGTGGCGGACTCGAATTGAAAACACCCCGAAATCCTCTGGACCGCCGCCAATATGTAAGGCACCAGGAATCGTGCCTTGCAATGCCTGGTGTTGCTGATTTCGATGGCGGACGTCCTTACATCATTTCGTTTTGAACAACCGGTTCGGAGCCTGTATGCGAATCCTTATACTTGAAGACAACGCCGATCGACGGACAGCAATGCTGGAGCATATCGCTGATTGCGTGCCCATGTTTTGGGGCACATTCTTCGAGACGTCCGAATCCATGATCAATGCCCTGAAGTCGGCGAAATGGGACGAGATCGCATTGATCTCTCTGGACAACGACCTCGACCCGATTCAAATCAATGGTCGCGCGACCGATGCTGGCGACGGACTTGCGGTCGCTTGGTTTCTGGTGGAACTCAAGTCGATGCTTGTCACTTCGCAGGTCACCATGCCGCCTTTGATTATCCACACGACAAATGAACCCGCGGCACTCCAGATGCAGCACTTGTTCTCTGACGCCAAGTGGCGGTTTGAAAGAGTCACGCCTTACGATGGGGAATCCTGGATCGGTGAAGTCTGGATCCGGAAGTTACGAGCCACGATCGTTGAAAGCGTCTCAGATCGCAGGACGGTTGCTGCAGGATGGATCAAACATGGGGCACGTGGCTGAGATCATTCCAGGCTTCCCAGGTGACCGTCGCTGACCACTGATTTGCTCCTGCCGTTAATTGCTGTCCCATCCAACTTTCGTCCGTCTCGATAACATGTGCGTGACTATGGATTGTTCTCCATCGGTCCGTTCGGCAATCATGCCTACACGAACGGCGTCGAATTGGCCGCACCTGTGCATCTGGATAAGAACGAGTCACTCCGATTGCGATACGGGATCTACTTCCACGATGGGGACACCAATGCAGCCAACGTCGCAGCCGCCTGGGATCAGTTCGTGAGCAGCACGGCGGAATAGCATCGCCCGAGGACTGATCGGACACTTTTTTGTATTCCATTCTAAACCATTTTTACCAATTTCCTCGATTGACATCTTTTGACTCCATTTCAACGCTGCAAAAGCTGACATGCACCCGGAATCGTACCCGCAAGGAAAATCGATGTGACAAGTTCCTCGTCACCTGGTAGACTCAGTCATCCCGCTGAGTGACCCCGATTGATGCCGCACACTTGTGCCAATCCACGAGGCGGAAAAGCTCAACGCACAATCTATACGTCGGCTAATCGCCTGCCGCATAGAACGCAATTCGTTGGGCGGCGTGCTTCGCTATCTACGACGCAAAGGCAAGTGTTCTGTGAACCGAATTTTGGCAACCGCAGGCTTACTGGGTGGTTTGCTTTGGATAGCTCTCGCCTTTGTTGCACCCATCGACGCACGAGAAACAAGAGAATATGAAGTAATGTGGAATCGCTGTTGGACACCCGCTTTGCTTGGTTTGTTGGCTGGTTTCGGCGGGCAGTTCTTGAGGGTGAGCCCTTTACTTACAAGAACCGCCAAGAATGGCTTCATTACTTTGCTGGTCGGACTTGCATTGATGCTTATTGGCAACTTCGCTGAGTATTGGGTGCTTAGCGATTTGCCGCACGAGGGTCCAGACGGATTTATTCGTGGGTTGGCTTGGATGACAGTGCTATTGGGTCTGTTGGTGATGCAGGTTGCATCGGCCATCGTAGGCTACTTTGGGTTGAAATCGAGCCACTTTCCGAAATGGCAGAACGTAATGTTTCTGTTGCTTTTACCCATCACAATTGCAATTGGCTTCATCAGCCTGAATTGGGCAGGCACACCAATGGGCATAGCCGGTACCGCCGTTGGACTTTCAGGGCTTCTGCGAGACAGTTCGCGCACTTCACCCGTGAGTAGTGTATAGCGCCGCACTACCATCGCGTGCAGGCGACTTTGCTTCGCTGCGCTCGCAAAGCGCCTGATGCGGGGCGTTCGGCGATCAACCGCAAACCGCAATGAACCACAAGTCCACCTCGGGAAAACAAAGGTGTCAGGAACCGAATACGTCATTTTTGCCGGAAACGGTTCCTGACACCTTTAGTACTTCGCTTCGAATATGTACCCGAAGGCCGATGGGTTGACCGCAAGAATATCAAAGAAGCCGAAAGAGTAGCGGATCTAGTCATCGATCACCTGCGAACTCAGCCAGAAAAATCTCTGGGAGTGATAGCCTTTAACCAGACTCAGCAGCGTGCAATTGAAGACGAACTCTACGCCCGACGCAAAAATGATCCTCGAATTGATGCCGTGTTCAGTGTCAGTTCGACAGAGCCGATGTTCATCAAGAACCTGGAAACCGTGCAAGGCGATGAGCGAGATGTCATCATACTCTCCTTGGCCTACGGATATAACGACGCAGGTAAATTTCTGAAGAACTTCGGGCCGCTCATGAGGAGTGGCGGACAACGAAGATTGAACGTTGCCGTAACCAGAGCGAAAGAGGAAATCATCTTCGTCGCTTCAGTACGTGCAGCAGATCTGGATTTAAGCGGCTCCACAAGTGAGGGATCGCACCTGCTGAAGGCCTACCTTGAGTATGCCGAGAAGGGCGTTGATTCCTTGGCGAGAGCGAAGACAGAGTTCGCCAGCGAAGCGGAATCACCGTTTGAAGAGGAAGTCGCAGCGGCACTTCAGCGGCATGGGCTGGAGCCGGTGCCTCAAGTTGGTTGCGGTGGCTTTCGCATTGACATGGCGCTGAAGCATCCCGAACGTCCCGGCGAATTTTGCCTTGGTATTGAGTGCGATGGAGCCACCTATCATTCATCGCAGACAGCCCGCGACCGCGATCGAATCCGACAGAGCATTTTGGAGTCTCTGGGCTGGAGAATGGTGCGAGTGTGGTCCACGGACTGGGTTCGTGATCCGACAAAACAGGTGAACAGGATTCTGGCTGCTTATGAAATGGCGATGGCTGCACCAGAGCCGCAGATCGGGGCGACCGATGCGACAGAAGAAGAAGAAGATATCGACCTTAAACCGACCGTTGTGAAAGTCGGAAGGCCTACATCACCGACATATTCGTCAATCACGGATGTGCCAAATGACCAGATCTTGAAAACAGCCGTATCGGTCTTGCTTCACGCTGGAGCGACAGAATTTGAAGATCTGATCAAGTTGACAGCGAGGGAACTCGGATTCCAGCGACTCGGCCCACGAATTCGCCGCAAACTTGAAGATCAACTGACACGTGAATTGAATCGAGGCAATCTGCAAAGAGTTGGCGACCGGATTTGTGTTCCTCATTCATAGACGGTGATCGGAGCAGATTGAACCATCAACCGCACTGTATTGCGCCAGAATGCCGAATGGTTGTCAGCCTTCGCTGCAGTGGTTCAGTTGCATGACCACCCGTATTGATTATTCCCACCTTCTCTGCCTTACCCATTGGGTTGGATTGTTGTTCCCCAGTTTGATGGCTATCTTGGCCAATCCTTCGGGCTTTTGGCCTGAGGTTTCCAGAGTGTCACCGAAGGCCGGGTAGAACCAGTAATGATTCGCCGCAGGAGGCGAAGGCGTTTGGCCGGAAAGTTCGAAACTTCGCCGCTGATGTCTGGTCAGCCAACTGCTTTGAGATCGTTGTGAATGGCAACTGCGAGAAGTTCCGGCAGAATCCAGCAATGGCACAATTTCTATTGTCCAGTGGTGACACCATCCTGGTTGAAGCTGCACCACGCGATCAAATCTGGGGAATCGGTCTCGGTGAGGAAAACGAGCGAGCCAGAGACCCGGCGCAATGGCGAGGGCGAAACAGGCTGGGTTTTGCTTTGGTTGAAGTGCGAACTCGATTGAGGGGAAGATGAATCCATACGAATCCTCATCGGTACTGCCACCGGAACCAGATCCACGGGAAGATTCAGATCCGACAGAAGAGTCGGACCCGCGATTCTATTCACGAAGTCTGCCGCGTTGGTTCGTGTATTGTTTCTTCGGAACGATATTGTTCGTCCTGCTTTGCTTCTTTGTACTGCCTCTCATCCAGAGTAAAAGATATTAGTCAGAAAGGCGATTGGCCACTGCGATGGAAGAACCAGAACTCGCCAACCTGACTGAAGAACAACTCGCGGCTGATTGAGGAAGCGGCCATACTGATCGCAGTTCTGTGACTGAAGGCGTTTTCACTTTACCAACTGGGGTGTGCCGATGAAGACCACGATTCTGTCTCTTATCCTGACGTCGATTGCTGGGTTGATGTATTGCAGCGATGATCGCGTCCCAAATAAAGCGGGCCGTGTCCGCTGGAACACGACGCAGATTCACCGACTGTTGAAGCGAACCACGTTTCCGGTCAACACCTGAGCAGGCCACGGTGGACGTTCAGCGGTAGGCATGTACGCCTTCGCCGCCGCAAGAGTTGCGTTGTCCTCGATTTCACTGACTGATCGCTGAAACAATCAGAATCAGCAAGGCGATTGCACAAACATAGAAAAAGATGGAAGATCCTGCCTGCGAGTCGGTCACTGTTTTCTGTACGCCGCCACCATCATTCGTTGCGACATTGTCGAATCGAATCTCTTACCATACCACTGAGACATTCGTATGCCACTCGTCCGGCAATTTGAGCAACTGTGGAATTCGTGCTCATCACCGCCGGACGTATTTTCGTTCTTGAAGCAGCAGAATAGTGCCGATTCGGATCAATGGCTCAAAGTGCTGCTGACGGACCAGCAGCGCCGTTGGCAGACCGAAAAGCCACTGCAGGTCGAAGACTACCTGGCTGGCCTGCCGGACCTCATGGGGAACGTGGACTGGAAACTGCAGCTCGCTATTGGGGAGTTTGAAGCACGACGCGATACCAGGAGGCCACTCAGCGTTCAGGAACTCAGCTCGCGGTTTCCCGATCTCAGCGACACACTGCGGGATCGATTAAAGGCGCTGTCGATGGGAAGAAACGGACAACCATCAACCGGCAACGATCCTGATGCTCTGCAAGAGACTGTGATCCAGATCGAACAGAGTGCGTCATTGACTGTGACCTACCTTTCGCCTGACCTTTCGTCAGCAGATGAATTCAATAAGAATTCCGGCAAGTATGTGCCCAGTTCATCTTTACTCGCCCCGACGGAGATCGACCAAATCTGTGATGAGTTTGAAGCCCTGTGGCGTGATTCCGGCGAAACGCCGCGACTGGAAGATTTCCTGGAGAAGACACCAGGGGCTGCACGTGCATTCCTGCTTGCGGATCTACTGAAGGTGGAACTGTGGTGGAGGAGGAAACGTGGTCAGGGACCAAAATGGCCCGACTACGAAGGCCGGTTTCCTGAACACGCCACGTTGGTCAAGGAAATACTGAGCCAGCCGGTCGTCAGCTCCGAGCGGCAGCAACCTCGATTCCTGGTTTCAACTCTGATCGCGGATGTCAGAGACTCCGACCCGAGCTTGCTCTTTCATGTTTCCACGCTAGGCGACAAATCACCTGCATCGAATCGGCTCGGGCCCGGTTACGACAAAAACGCATTTACTGTAGGGCAGACACTCAACGAACGTTATCGCCTGGAATCGGAATTGGGAGCCGGTGGAATGGGGCGAGTCTTTTCCGCCCACGATCTTGTGTTATCTCGCAATGTTGCCTTGAAAGTTATTCTCGCACGAAACCGTGAATCCGCCATTGGTGGCGATTCCGAAGTTCACTCGTCGTTCATTGACGAAGCTCGACTGGGAGCAAACTTGACTCATCCGCGGATCGCAGCCGTTCTGGATCATGGCATTGCATTTGGACAGCCATTCACGGTGTTCCAGCACGTATCCGGCACAAATCTTCGAAAAGTCCTACGGGACCGTATGACGTTGGATATCGGAGACGTCCGGCGAATAATCGGTCAGCTTGCAGAGGCACTCGACTATGCACATTTCATTGGGATCGTGCATCGGGATCTGAAGCCCGAAAACATCATGATTTCTCAGGAGGGTGATGCAACGATTCTGGACCTCGGCGTGGCAAAACGATTTCACAACGTCCACGATTGGCGTTTCGCAGGAACCCCTGCTTATTCTGCTCCTGAGCAAATTCGTCAGTTGCCGAGCGATGGACGAACCGATCAGTACGCCCTTGCACTCATCTCATACGAAGCGATATCAGGAAGAAGGCCATTTCAAGCGTCCGGTGTGTCTGAAATCCTTTCGATGCACCTGCACGCAGAGCCTCCAATTCTTGAGAACTGCGATCGCGAAGTTGCAGTGGGAATTCTGCGAGCAATGAGCAAAGACCCGAGAAACAGGTTCTCGACATGCATCGATTTTGCGATTGCAATTGGTTGTCGCAATATGCGTGCTCCAGTCGTCACGGATGAAGCTCTTTTTGAAGGCAGTGTGATTCTCAAAGGAGCAGTATCAAACCGCTCATTTTCAACAAAGCGTGTGGTACATCTGTGTGCGTTTTATGAGAGTCTGTGGATCGCTGATGACACCGGGACTGAGCGAATTCCCTACGGAAGTATTTCAGAGAATAGTGTGGAGGGAAGGCTTATGAAAATAGCACAGTGCGTGGGTCCATTTTTTCAAGAGCGGTGGGTCGCAAAGTTGCGAGACTCCTCCATCGATACCGTTGATCCTTTTTGGTTACATCCGGATAACACCCGACGTGAAATGGCTATCCTATGTAAAGACAAACATGTAGCCAGATCGTTGGCGGAGATCGTGAAGTCTCGCATTTCCACGGACAGAACACAGTCAACGGAATCACCGACGCACAGATCCGTTGTTCCGTTGCTGAATTGTCGTCCGCCTGACAGTGTTGATGTCCTTGGAAAGTTGACAGCACTTGGCGACAGCGAATGGTCTTCCAGAATGGCACTTCTCGTGCGAGCGGCCCAGGTTGAAGCTGACGGAGTCTGTGATTTTGTTTCCGAGCGTATCGTGGAATTTGATCGATCGCGTTTTCGTAGTTCTGGCGTTGCTTTCCGCGTCGTAACTGCGAACGGGCGGCTTGCGCTCGCTTTGGAGGAATTTCGGCGTCATTCCAAACTTGCTGTCTTATGCTGTTTGTGTGGAACTGGCATATCCTTGGTCCTCGCACTGTGGTTTAGTGCCCACGGAGTAGTATCCGACCGTTATGACTCAACTTTAGCCATCGGGACCAACGGATGGGCGTTCGCAGTGTCAATCATTTTTGGGTTTCTGAAGTGGCCGCAAATGATACGTCCCCTGAAAATTGCGTGTGCCGTTGCGCTTTTCGACTTTATCTACTTTATGGTGGTTTTGGGCTTGCAATATTTTTTCGGGATCCATTGGGGAAAGCTTGATGCCAATCCCTCTTGTTGTGGCACCTTGATCGGTTGGTTCGCTCTCGAAACTATACTCTCGAAGCCATACAAAAATTGCCGTGTCGCGTTTGAGCAGACTGGAAAAAAGTTGGATCAAAAACGAGCTAGGTTCGTCACTGGACTAACAGTCGTTTCGCTGAGTGTATTTGCGATTCGCGCGATCGCCCTCTTGGCGCAAATAATAATGTGATGCACACTCTGGACAGCGTATTAGCAAAAGCTGTGAGGTCTTACCACATTCAGTCATGCCACCGATACCGCCGGGGAAGCCCAGCGCTAACTGGGGATGCCCCCTGAAATACGCGAGAATGACACTGTTTTCACCGAAATCTGAATAAATGGAAGAATTGTCCGGGCGCTCACCGTTGCTTTAATCGCATTGTCTCTTGCACAGAGGCGGTGCCACTTTTGCTGCGATGGTGAATTGAACTACCAACTGTAAAAACTGAGTCATCCCTATGCCACTCGTCCGACAATTTGAGCAGCTCTGGAATTCCGCCTCAGCACCGCCGGACGTATTTTCGTTTCTGAAGCAGGAGAATAATGCGGATTCGGATCAATGGCTTGGGGTATTGCTTGCTGATCAGCAGCGTCGCTGGCGAACAGACACACCCATGCGGGTCGAAGATTATCTGGCTGGCTTACCGGACTTGCCAGGAAAAGTAGACTGGAAGCTGCAGTTGGCGATTGGTGAATTCGAGGCACGGCGAAACACCAATCGTCCGCTGAGCATCCATGAGATCAGTTCACGGTTTCCTGATCTGAGCGACACGCTGCGGGAGCGACTGCGGCAACTGATGCCTGATGATACGGCCATCGCAAAGCCCGGCCATAAATCGCCTGACCTGCTACAAACGGTGATCAAGGCCCAGACCGGTCCGTCGTCCACCGTCACGTACATCACCAGCAACGCGATCGGCGTGCAGCAGAAGGGCCGATACCGTCTTGATCGCGTTCTTGGTGAAGGAGCGTTTGGCCGCGTCTACCTTGGCTTTGATGAAGAACTACTGCGACAGGTCGCCATCAAAGTTCCTACCAAAGCCCGGTTTCAGAAACCGGAAGATGCGGACGACTATCTGGCCGAAGCCCGCACGGTGGCCAGCTTGGATCATCCGCATATCGTTCCTGTGTATGACATGGGACGTACTCAGGATGGTTCGATCTACGTGGTCTCCAAATTTATTGAAGGCTCAACCCTGGAAGACCGGATCAAGGCCGGTCGTCCGCCAGAACGGGAATCTGCACAACTCCTGGTGACGGTGGCGCTGGCCCTGAAGCATGCTCATGACCGGCGGCTGATCCACCGGGACATCAAACCGGCCAACATCCTGATCGAGGACAAGACCAGCACTGCGTATGTGGCCGACTTTGGCCTGGCGGTTCGTGAAGAGGATTATTTGAAGCAGAACGCAATCGCGGGAACTCCTGCGTACATGAGTCCTGAACAGGCTCGTGGTGAAGGCCATCGCCTGGATGGCCGCAGTGACATCTTTTCCATGGGAGTGATCCTGTATGAGCTGCTGACTGGCAGCAAGCCGTTTCGCGGCAGCTCCAGGCTGGAAACTGTACACCTGGTCCTGACGCAGGAACCCAGGCCGCCGCGTGAACTGCTGGACTCAA
>CAZFDW010000149.1:0-12752 GCA_964517865.1 uncultured Chitinophaga sp. | reverse complement strand
CGAAGTAGTGTCGATACGACAGACCGAACACTGCGACCGGATGCCCGATCCTGTTTCGGTGAGACCGACCCACGCGACTTGGCGTCCCGCCGTTGGCTGCTCCGGTCACATCGTACGGAGCAGCCGACGAATCTTTTCAGCTTCGTCAGTGGTCACGACCGGCTCGCCGAATAATTAGGCGGCACGCCACGCTAATGTAGTCAGATTGATGGCGACACAGGCACGTTTTCCGGGCAGGCCGACGAGTGCCGGAGTTGGGTTCAGCCGAAAAATCCAGAGGCCGATGCTCTGTCGCTATTGCTGACGCAGGATCAACCGACCTGAGTCAGTAACTGCGTGCAGTCGGGTAATAAAATCGATCCTGCAGACTGGGGTTGGAGAGACGGATTCTGCCGGCATTCGTTCCCGAGTGTGGTGCTCTCGAAACTGAATGCCGCGATTCGAATTCGACAAGTGCAGGGCGTGTTGTCAGGGGGTTCTGATTGTTAAGCCGGATGATCTGGATGTGCTCCGGGAGCCGCGGCTGATTAACGGCGATCCGGAGTGCTGCGGCAAGTCGGTCGAGCAGATAGTGTCTGAGATCCAGCAGCAGCGGAAAATCGTTCTCCTTGCCTGCGGCTCGCCGTGTTCATTCCCTGGAACTGCCAACTCCTGCTCCATCTATCTGACGCGACCGAACTGCTGCGTTGGTCGGCAGGCCCGCGATGAGCAATGTCAGAAGGCAAGGGCAGCTGGAGCACGCTCACGGTGCCTCTAAGGTCTCTCGTATCCGCTGCTTCGCAGGGGCGTCTGGACGATTTCTGCGGCGAAGTAGGGACTTATCATACATTGCCAACGATATTCCGTTATCATCTCAGCAGGTCTCATCGCCAAAAAGTGGTACTGTCTAACTGCAGAAGGATGATCACTTCATGAACGGGTATTTTGCAGTTCTGATTTCATCCCACATCAGCCTTCTGGCTATCCTGCTCCGAGTATTGATCTGTCTGGGCGCGACAGCACTGAGCCATGCGCAGGAGCCCGAGCCCGCTGCGGGAGAAAGGCAGCCTCAGCGATGGGCCGTCATCCTCGTGGGTCTGCCGGGCGACGCAGAGCATGCGGCCATGTTGCGGAAAATGGCCGATGACATTCAGAAATGGCTCATCGAGTCGCAGCAGATTCCGCCAGACAAGGTTCTGCGTCTGCCCGAGGAAACAAAGGATCGTGAAACATCGGCCGCTACACCGACAGCAGAATCCATGCATACGCTGCTCTCCGATGCGAGCTCGAAGCTGCAGATCGATGATGCTCTGTGGGTTTTTACGCTCGGACACGGGAATTACGACGGACGAAAAGCATGGTGGCATGTCGCTGGGAAGGACCCTTCTAATGAGGAAGTCGGTCGCTGGCTGAGTGATGTGGGCTGTCGCGAGCAGGTGATCTGGCTGACTCATTCCAGTTCCGGCTGGTTCGTTAAGCCACTATCCCGGCCCGGACGGATTGTGATTGCCGCGACGGCGACAGACGACGAATCCAATGAAACCGAGTTTCTCCACGCGATGGCGACGGTTGTGAGATTTCCGGTCAGCAGACTGGACGGCAACAAGGACCAGGCCGTTTCTGTCGCCGAGTTATACACGGCCGTGGTGAACGAAGTCGCCCGCCGATTCCAGGACGACCATCGGATTCCCACCGAGCACGCTCAGCTGGACGACAATGGTGACGGACTGGGCACGGAAATCATTGAACCGGGCAGGTCTGACGATACGCCACCGGATGCACCTGCGGTTCCGAAATCAAAGATGGACGGCGACCTGGCGAAGTTGACGCTGATTCCGTATCCTAGTGTTCAACCCGCACGAGACGAACCCAAATCAGCCGAGTGAACCATGCAAGAATCGCCAGGGGCTTCGAATTCCGTTTCTCCGGTTGCCGTCGAAGGAGACGCGGAGACCGTCATGCGTCTGCAGGAAGCCAGAGTCAGGCTGAAAGCCGAGATTGCAAAGTCCGTTGTTGGACAGGACCGAGTGATCGACAGCCTGCTTGTCGCGCTGCTCTGCCGCGGGCATGCGCTGATGATTGGCGTCCCCGGTCTCGGAAAGACACTGATGGCAAGGACGCTGGCCCGTGCATTGGATATGGAGTATCGGCGGATTCAGTTTACGCCCGATCTGATGCCGTCTGACATTACCGGCACCGACATTATTATGGAGGATCCGGAGACGAACCATCGGCGGCTGGAATTTCAGCCAGGCCCCTTATTCACCAACTTTCTGCTGGCGGATGAGATCAACCGGGCTCCTCCCAAGACTCAGGCTGCGCTGCTGCAGGCTATGCAGGAGCAGGAAGTTTCGGTGGGACGCCAAACGTATTTCCTGACGCCGCCGTTCTTCGTTGTGGCCACGCAGAATCCGGTCGAGCAAGAGGGAACTTACCCGCTGCCCGAAGCTCAGCTGGATCGTTTCATGCTGAATATTCCCGTGACCTATCCCACTCCGCAGGAAGAAGCAGACATCGTCAAGAGCACCACGTCCAATGCATCTGCGGATCATCATCCCATCCTGTCGGCTGCCGAAGTCGTGCGATTGCAGGAACTGGTGCGTGGAGTGCCGGTCGCCAACGACGTTGTGGACTACGCGGTGGCAATTTCCGGCTGTTCTCGCCCGGACGCGGCCGCAAAAAAAACGGGGACTGCCGACAAACGGATGGACGCGGTGCATCGATTTATTCGCTACGGTGCCAGTCCGAGGGCATCGCAGTACCTGGTTCTGGGCGCCAAGGCCCGGGCGGTTTTGCAGGGACGATTCCATGTCGATTTTGAAGATGTGAAGGCGATGGCCACTCCGGTGCTCAGACATCGTCTGATCCTCAATTTCCATGCGCGGGCTGAAGGGATCGACACAGACGAAATCATTCGTCGCATTCTGAGTCAGGTGCGAAACAAATGATCACAGCGCCTTCGGTAAATATCAGTGAATTGGCCACTTCCAAACTAATCGCTTCGGTTCAGGATCTGGACCTTGTGGCGCGCTGGGTTGTCGAAGGATTCGTCAATGGTCTGCACCGAAGTCCGTATGTGGGTTTCTCAGTCGACTTCGCCTCACATCGTGAATACATGGCGGGCGATGACCTGCGGCATCTCAACTGGAAACTGTACGGTCGGCACGACCGGCTGTATATCAAGCAGTACGATGCCGAAACAAACGTAGACCTGCATCTTGTGCTGGACGTCAGTGGCTCGATGACAGTCGGTGACGGCGACCAGCAAAAGCTGCGGTACGCGGTGTTGTTATGTGCCTGTCTGGCTCATCTGGCCTCGCGTCAGCGAGATGCAGTGGGTTTGACGCTGTTTGCGAACAGCGTCGTGGAAAATCTTCGGGCGAGAGGCACGTCGGATCATCTGTTGCAGTTGATGACTTCACTGGTGCAGCAGCGATCTCATCCAGCCGCAACATCGCCACGCGTCCTGCATGAAGCGGCCGAGTTGATGCCGCGACGCGGACTCGTTGTAATCATCAGCGACCTGTATTACGAACCGTCAGAACTGCTGTCGGCGCTTGATCATTTCCGCCATTTCGGACACGATGTCCTGGTATTTCAGGTGCTGGCTCCTCTGGAGCGGTCGATGCCGATTGATGGAGCGGTCAAGCTGGTCGATGTCGAAACCGGCGAATCACTGGAAACACTGGCCCATGAAATCCGGAACAGCTATGCGGCCGCGGTGGAAAAGTGGATCAACGAGATCCACACTGGATGCCTGGCACGCGATATCGATCACGTATGTCTGACCACCGATCAGCCACTGGAGGTGGCACTGATGGATTATTTCGTGAAGCGTGCTCAATTGTATTAGAGAAGGGGTTCATAGTTAAGAAGCCACTGTTTTTGCCTCTGGGCACACGGCCAATGCGGGGGAGTGCCGCGCTGCCCTGAAATCATCTGGCAAAACACGGAATGCCCGACTTTACGATGCATGGACCATGTAAAGGCCGAATCAATCAGGTAGCCAACGAGCAGGCAAATGCAGGGGTTGAATTTCATTCATGCCAGTTTTTTGGCAGCAGGACTGGCGGTGGCGTTGCCCATCGTCATTCACCTGCTGTTTCGGCAGCGTACGCGCACTGTGCCGATTGGTTCTGTCAGATTCCTGCATCAGGTGGTGCGGGAACATCGCCGCCGCCGACGTGTCAGGCAATGGCTACTGCTTTCGCTGCGAATGCTGGCGGTATTGCTCCTGACTCTGCTGTTTTGCCGACCGTATTGGGATAAGTCTCACCTGCGTGGCCTGGAGCAGGAAGTGGTGATCCTGGTGGATCGCTCGGCCAGCATGCAGGCTCGGAATTTCCGCGGGGAGTCGTCCTTTGACCGGGCGCTGGTGGCAGCGCGGGATGAGTTGTCGCTGCTCGACGACAACGTCATTGTGCATGTCGCAGCGTGTGATTCCACCGGCGTCCAGGAACGTCCGGTCGAGCAGTTGCCGGAGTTCGTGCCCACCGAAGCCGCGACAGATTTCGGCCTGGCGTTCTCTTGGGCTCGCGACATCCTTGCAGCTTCAAATCGCGCGACTCAAAAAATTGTGCTGGTGACTGACCTGCAGCAAAGTGGTCTGCCGAGAACGCCGCTTGAGCGGTTGCCCGATGGTGTGGATCTCGTGGTCCGCGATGTGGGAGATCCTTTGCCTCGTAACGTGGCGATTGAGTCGGCCGAGGCAATTCGGACCGAGATTCGTCCGGACAGCAAAGTTACAGTCCGCGTGATCCTGAGAAATCATAGTCCGATTCCTGTACGAAATCTGAAAGCCACATGCGAAGTTGAAAAAAGTCCCGAGGCACGCTTCAGCCAGGATCGCCAGACGGACATCCCGGGACAGGGAAACGTCGTACTGGAATTTCTACTTCCGCTCCAGACAGACGGTCTTTACAAAGGTCGAGTCTCGATCAACGCGGGGGATGCACTCGAACTCGACAACACAAGGTGGATTGCGTTCGAAGCCCGCCATCCTGATCGCGTGCTGCTGGTTGACGGGCAGGAAGGACGCTCCATCTTCAGCAGCGAGACCTATTTTCTTGAGACTGCGCTGCGATTACAGACAGCTGACACGACCCGGCAAACGCGTTCGTTCGAGTCCGATCGGATAGCCTGGGAAGCCGGTAAGGGATTTCCACGACTGGATGGTTATCGAGCCGTCGTCCTTGCCAACGTGCGGCGTCTGTCGGCCGAAGACGGACAGCGGATGGACTCTTACATTCGTGACGGCGGAAGCCTGCTGATTTTCGCCGGTGATCAGGTCGGTTCTGAATCGCTGACCGCACTTCAGGAACGTGGGATTCTGCCGGGGTTGGTGGCCGAGGCCCCGACTGAAGGCCGGTTTCGCGTCGCTCGATGGGATGCAAAGCATCCCGCGCTGGCGTGTTTCAACGATCCTCAGCAGGGAGATCTGCGACGAGTTGAGTTTCAGAAGCTGCTGCCGCTGAAATCGCTGGAACCCGATTCACATGAGCTGCTGAACTCAGGAGACTCGATCGTCGCCGCGGAACGGCAGATTGGAAAAGGGCGATGCCTGTATTTTGGGAGCACGGCCGATCGCGACTGGACCCAGCTGCCGCGAACACCTATGTATGTGCCGCTCATGCGACAGCTCCTGGCATATCTGACCGATCAACTTGCCGAGCGATCTGCCGTGACGAATCAGCTCGTCAGCAAACCGCTGGAAAAGGCCGGGGTTGTGCCACTTGAACGCAACGAAGGACACTGGCTCGTCACAAACATTGATCCTCGCGAGTCCGCGCTGGAGCGAGTGACCGCCGAAGACCTGCAGAAGCTGGCTGGCACGTCGTCGACCGGGACAGCCAACAATGGTTCGGCGGTGGCGGGTTTGACACTTCCCGCTGACTCAATGCGACCGGATGAGATCTGGACCATCGTGACCTGGCTGCTGTTCGCAGTGCTGTCGGCAGAGATGTTTTTGGCCGGAAGAGTCCATGGGTAGTACGGGCAACGCCCATGAGAATTTTGTGCAGACAGATTCTGTCTGCAGTGAATGGAATTACTGTTCCGCCGGGCGAAAAACGGTTATTCTACTCCCTGATGACCGGTCAGCATCCGTCATGACTTGAAAAGGCTGCCAGATGTCCACATTAACGCCTCCCAGGATCGATTCGGCAACTGCTCTGCGCTCACACAGCGGAACTGCAGTTCGTGAATTGCAGGATCGACTTCGCAGCACACAGCGGCGACGGATCGGCCTCAGAATCGCGGTTGGACTGTGTTCGATCTTTGCACTGTGTGCCATTGGCCTTGCCATGAGTGCCACGGCAGACTGGTTTTTCGAACTCGCCATCGTCTGGCGAGCCGCGTGGATGATCGGGGTCGCAGCTTTAGTTTTCATGGGAATAGTGATCGGCTGGAAGCGATGGATCCTGGCCTGCACTCTTTCTGAAACAGCGGTCGATACCGAAAGTCGACTCATTCAGTTCGGGCAGCGGCTGCGCACAACGCTGGACTATGAACAGGGAATTCCGCAACCTGCGGCCGCCTCGCAATCGCTGCTCAATTCGCTGCATCTTGAAACGTCCCGGCTGGCGGAACACACAGATTGGGGCGTCGCCGTGGATCCGCGGCCGTTGCTCAAAGCGTTATTGCTGGCGTCGGTTGTGGCGTTTGCCTTGATGGCGCCGCTGATTCTTCTGCCGGAATTTCGGATTGCTGCAGCCAGAGCTCTGCTCCTTCCGTTTGAATACACGACAGTGAGTTACTCGCCTCAGTCTGCGACCATTAAACCGGGCGAATCGGTCACGGTCACCGCGATCGTTTCGGGACGTCCGGTCTCGGCAGCACAATTGCGATATCGCCCCGGTGGTTCAATGGCGGACTGGGTGACCGTTGATCTCCTTTCCTCAGACGTGGATGAGAGGGAGAGTGTCAACGAGGCGGCACCGAGACGACTTCATGGCGAACTTTCGACAACGCTGAGCGATCTCAGGCAGGACACGGAGTTTGAAGTCCTGACCGGGCCGCGTCCGCTGCCTGGCGGATTTATTCGGGTCCTGCTGCCACTGACGCTGGAGAAGGCGGAAATCCGAATCGTGCCGCCAGGGTATACGCATCGCCCTGAAAAAACAGTAGAAACGCTCGACCTGAAAGTGCTCGAAGGATCCACGTTGGAACTAAAACTGGCGTTCAACCGTGCCGCAGCTGAGGCAAGCCTGACACCACTTGAGCGAGCGCCGGAGTCAACAGCGCCAGTCGCTGATTCCACATCGGAGGTGGCTGCCGTTTCCGCAGTGACTCCGTTGTTGATCAGGGACAACATTGTGCTGGGAACACTCGCCGACGTGCGTACGAGTGTTTCATTCACTCTGTCCGCCCAGACAGCGGACGGTATGTCGCTTGATGTGCAGCAAATCAATATTCGTGTCCAGCCGGATCTGAAACCTCGAGTACAGTTCATCGAACCGCCGGAAGAGCTGGTCGTCACAGCGACAACGGAAGTGCCGATGATCATCGAAGCAGGTGATGATCTGGGACTGCACAAAGTGGGCGTGATGTTTCAGGTCGGGGGTGGTTCCATGCAGACTCTGCTGGAGCAGGATGCGGAAGGATCCATTGAGCCCTTTCGTCTATCGACGATGCTGATGCTGGAGGAGCATCGCCTGACGATCCAGGATGCCGTCACCTACTACGCATTTGCCGAAGACAACTACTTCGACCAGCCGCGCCGGACAACAACACCGCTGCGATTCATCGATATTCGACCTTATAAGCTGGAGTTTGAAGTCGTCGAAATAGATGGAGAACCGAGTGATGGAAGTTCGGTGACGCTCGAGGAACTGATTGCACGCCAGCGCCAGGCACTGTCACAGGCCTTTCAATCAGGTCAGCAGCCAGCCACCAAAGAAATTGTTTCTCATCTTGCGGAGGACCAGCAGGAGATTCTGGAGACAGCGTTCGAATTTTCCACAGGAATGGCGCAGCGTGGTGCCGAGGTTCCAGCGCTCGATGAAGCCGTGACCTGCATGGACACCGCAGTCGAAGCACTCAATATCATGGATTTTCCGAACGCAGTAGCAGCCGAGCAGCTGGCCCTGGCGGCCCTGATTCGTGCGCGGGAGAATGTTCGGAAAATGCTGAGTCAGTCGAACAGCCAGTCGGCCAGCCAGCAGCGTCAGTTTGACCGCCAGATGCGTCAGAAGCTTCGCATGCCACAGAAAAAACAGTCGGAACCGCAGGAGCAACTGGCTCAGACGCGACAACAACTCGAAGATCTTGCCAAACGTGAACGCGAATGGAGCCAGCAGGCGAAGCAGTGCTGCAGCAGTTCGTCGAGTTCGTCGGGGAAACCATCCAGTTCAGCACCGTCCGAATCAACACCGTCGCAGTCAACCCCGTCTGAATCGGATCCATCCACCTCATCTGAGTCACCTCAGAACTCCGAACAGCCATCGGATTCGCGCACCGGCGAAAGTGGCGAGTCCGAGTCTCCGTCGCCCGCCGACGTTGCGGTCGCTCAGGAAAAACTGCAGGCGGAACTGGCCGCGATTCAGCAACAGTTAGAAAAGCTGAATGCCGCCGGTGAGGCGGCACGTGGCCAGGCGCAGCATGCGGCCGAAGCAATGCAGCGGGGACTGGCAGAACTGAAAGAGAAGAATGGCGGCGACGCAGCCAAAGAAGGTGAGCGTGCGGCTGAGCAACTGGAAGAACTGTCGGCGCACCTGGCGGCAATGAACGCTCGCGACTTTGGGGAACGACTGGATCAGGCTCAGAAGACAGCCCAGCAGCTTGCCAGCCGCCAGCAGTCACTTGAACAGGAATTACGAGAAACGAGGGAATCCAGATCCGATTCAGGTGCAGGCTCTGACTCACGACCGCAGGGACAGCAAACTGGTCAGCCTCCGGGGGACACGACGGACTCCGGCGAATCGGGAAACGGCAACACACCGAGCACAGGACCGGGGTTTCAGAAAACCGACAGTGACAAAGTTAAAGGTTTGGCTCGCGATCAGCAGGCACTGGCGACACAAACGGAAATGCTGGCGGAGTTGCTCGATGGCCTGCAGCGAGACGCGATCGGGGAGACCGGCGGTGTCCAGCAGAGACTTCAGCAGGCGCAGGCTGAAAACCCACCTCGCGAAATTGCTGCTGGAATGACTCAGACGGCTGATGATCTGCAGGCGGAGCGGACCGAGGCAGCAGGCCGAGGGGCCGCACAGGCACTGGAGCGACTGCAGGAACTGGCAAGCTCGCTCGGTGCAACTCGTGGCGAATATGCTCAGCCACAACTGAAGGAACTGATGGCTCTCGAAGAACAACTCGCGCAGCTGCAGGAACAGATGAGGCAGGCTCAGCGAAAAGGAGATGATGCAGCGGCAACCGCCGGTCAGAAATGGAAGAAACTGGAAGCTCGTCTGGACAAAGTCGCCGCTGCCGACCAGCGTCTCGCCGAAGCGATGCGTCAGCTCCGGGACGGTCCACAGGAAAAAAACACGCGTACGTCTGGCAATGGTCAGAAAGCGGGCTTGCAAGGTGAGTCTTCAATGGCCTCAGACCAGCCAGGCTCGACGATTTCCGGCAAAGCGCCGCCGACGCCAGGGTCGCAGTTACGACCGGTTCCGTACGTGGAGTCGGACGGACAGGAGACACCCGAAGGATTCTATTCGTGGCTTGAATTGGGAGATTTTTCCGGAATGCGTGAGGTCTCGAAAGCACTGCAGACAAAAATCCAGGAAGCAATTCTTGCAGGAGCTCTCATGGAAGCCGATCAGCCGATACCTTCAGTGTATAAGGAACTGGTGAAAAAGTACTATCGAGCCCTTTCGGATGATCTGAGGTAGATGTTTCGATGCGTGAATGGTCGAACCCCTATCCCGTTTGGGTCTACCTGGCTCTGGCGGCAGGCATCATCGTATTGATTGGTGTAGCGCGGTCGACGGCCATCTCCAGTCGATTGCGACAATGGCCGCTGTTTGTGCCTCGGTTGATCGTGCTGAGCCTGTTGCTGGGAGTCCTGTTAAATCCGGTCGAACGGCACGAACATCGCCTGCCCGATCAGCCAGCTCAGGTGCAGTTCCTGGTCGATGCGTCGCGCAGCATGGCGCTGGAGCAGCCGCAAAGTCGTTCACTGCAGGTTCAGCAGGCGATTCAGACGACCGATTCACTACTGCGGCAGCAGCCGAATCATCCGCGCGTGCAGTTGTTTCGGTTTGGCAAGCAGTTGTCATCCGCTGCCGACCTGTCGCAGCTTCAGCCCATCGACAATGTCACGCGGCTGGCCGAGGCGCTGGAACAGTTGCCGTCTCGTTTTTCGCGTGAACTGCCGCGTGGTGTCATCGTTTTTTCGGACGGCGTATTCGACGATACCGAACGGCTGGAAGACGTCGCCCGCGCCTTTCACGAGATCGCCATACCCATTCATGTATTTCCGGTTGGCGACTCGCAGGTGCGCGGCGATGTGGCGATTGAGGAACTGGTGGTTCCCCCGCGTGTCGATGCTGGTGTGAAAGCTCCCATTCGCGGTGTTGTCCGGGGCACCGGTTACGATGGTGTACGAGTGGTGTTGCAGGTGCGTGCCGCAGATCGCCCGCAGCTGCCGCCGCTGGCCACGCTGCCAATGACGCTCAGCGAGAAACCTCAGCCTTTTGAGCTGATTGTGGAAGCCAATCCTGAATATGGCGAGCTCGTTCTGGAAGTTCCCGTGCTGGAAGGGGAAGTCTCGGACCAGAATAACCGCATTCCGTTTCAGCTTTCGAAGGCCTCGCGCAAGCTGAAAGTATTATATATGGAAGGAACCGGCGGAACGGAATATCGCTGGGTCCGCGACGCCCTGATGGAAGACAAGGACATTGAATGCGTGTCCATGGTGGCCGACCAGCAATATGTCCAGCGCCCGCGGCTGCTGCGGGTGGATGATGCTTATCGCGGCTTCCCAGCGACCCGCGAAGAACTGCTGCAGTTCGACTGCGTGATTTGCAGCGACATTTCCATTGGTGCCTTCACACGGGAGCAGCTGGACTGGACGGTGGAACTGGTCGACAAGCAGGGCGGTGGTTTCATGATGGTGGGAGGAATCACCAGTTTCGGAGCCGGAGGGTGGGACCAGACCGTCTGGGACCAGCTGATTCCTGTCGATATGACCGGAGGGCAGATCGGCCGCGGCTGGCTGTATCACAACTTCTACGTAAAAATTCCTCAGGAAGCGCTGTCGCATCCGATCTGGAAAATTGTCGAGGATCCCGAGCAGAATCTTCGCGTGCTGGCAGACATGCCGCAGTTTCTCGGCACCAACTACATGCAGCGGCTTAAGCCGGCGGCAACCGTCCTCGCCGTTTCAGCGACTCCGATTCCACAAGCCGGCATCATGCCCATTTTCGCATGCCAGTCATACGGACGAGGTCGCACGTTTGCGTTTGCCCCTGATACGACGGCCGACTGGGGCCGGCACTTTGAGTCACAGTGGGGTGAAGGGGACAATCGCTACTTTCGCCGTTTCTGGCGGAACGCGGTCCGCTGGCTGACGGAGAATTCGACAGGCGGAAACAGGCGCTTGCAAATCGAAACCGACCGCGTGATCTATCGCGCGGGACAGCCGATTCTGATCACCGCCCGCGCCTTCGACGAGCAGCTCAAAGAAACGATTGACTACCAGTTGTCGTCGCAGATCAAATCATCAATTGCTGGAACCGCCGCATCGAATGCGCCAGCCACGCCTCTCGCTCCCACGCCTCAGGGAACATCGTACACCGGAGCGTTGGACACGCTGTCTTTGACATCACCTGGCGACGCCAATGCTTCCGCCGTCCTGACTTCGTATGACATCGAAGTTATTGCAACCGACAACGGGAAGGAAATCTCGCGTTCGACAACACGAGTCATGGTCCTTCCGGATCTGCATGAACTGGTTCAGCCGCGAGCACAGCCGGATGTACTGGAACAGCTGGCGAACGCCACCGGCGGGAAGATGCTCCACGGCACCAGCGAACTCACTGAACTGCTGAAAGACATGCGTGCCACACCGGGCGATTCCATCATCAGTCGGCAGCCGCTCTGGGACACTCCCTGGTTGTGGATTCTGATCGTCACATTGCTCGCCGTTGAATGGACGCTCCGCCGCCTGTCGGGTTATGGATAAAGCCAACCTCCTCCGCCACCGAGCTTCTGGACTGTGGGCTAACACGCTTCGGTCTGTATCGACCGCATGCAGTTCGTGCGGCTAAGTCCACCCGATTGGTGTCGTCATTTTGACGTCCTGTCGGGATGAGATTTGAGCGATGCTGTGGATCAGATTGATGTTGCGCGAGTGTGTCGGACCGGAGCAGTGAAGTGAACTCCGGTTTCTCGCCCTGGTCGTGACCACCGGAGCAGCGTATGAAGTGCTGTGTCGGGGGCGATCGACTTCACCGGAGTAGAGTGAAAACGAAATCTCATCTAACTCATGACGGTTCGTCCTGAGGCAGGTACGGCGTCCAGATATCTGCCTCAAAAGTGGTCGATCCAACCGGATTCCGGCACCTGCAGGACTGGCCAGAAGCCCTCTCTGAGTCGCCATCAATTTGATAACATGTGCAAAACTGGTTGCCACAGTAACCGTTCACGGGGTGGATAGCAGTAGTGGAGCTTTTTCGTTTCGTATGTTTGCCTCGACGACGTCGCAGAGCCAGGGGTAGATCGGTCGATTCTGGAGTCGGCAGGTTTCGGAGATCGTCAACATCCGTTCGATGAAACGACTCCCTGATTCGCTCTGAGTCCCGAAGGAGAGTTTGCGATAGATCACAGCAGGA
>CAZFDW010000148.1:10330-12838 GCA_964517865.1 uncultured Chitinophaga sp. | reverse complement strand
CGCCGCGAGAGAGAATTCAGGGACCACGTTGAGGCAGAGAAAGACGCAACGCGGGAGGGGCTCGGTTCGGACCTGCTGGATAATCCGAAGTCAGTCGCGTCTGATTTGGCACTTGTCAAAAAGGCGAGCCGCTGGGATCGTCGCAATGGAGACTGGAAGCCAGTTGTGATCGACAGGATGGTCGGGCTGGTCGAAAAAAAAGGCGTTCAGAGGCTCACGAAAGACGGCGATTTGGTTATCGATGAGGAACTGGCCGACAAGCATTCGATTGCCGCCTCGAGAGTCCTTATCGCGATCGAGGCACAGCAGCAAAAAGACGAACACCTTGAGGCACGGCTGAATACACAGAAGCCACAACAGCAGCCACAAACGACCGTCAATGTCGGAGTGAGTATTGGCAATCAAATGGACGACCGACGAAGTCGAACACGTGCTCTCATTGAGCGAGCCGGAGCAGAGCGAGGTATTTCACTCCCTGCATCCGAAGGATCTGCAATCATTGTTTCTGGAGATGGATCGACATGAGCAGCAGCCGCAAACCGCAGGCCCTGGCCTCGGTGCCAATTACGCTTCCGAGCGATCCGAAAGAGCATCTGAAGTCATCAATGCTCGAACCGCAGCCGCGCAAGAAATCGGACCTCTACTTCCAATTGTGGATTCAGAACGTCGTAAACGAGCATCTGAGAACAATTTGCTGTTCGCGGACACTTACTTCAAGCCTACGTTTTACCTTCCATTGGCACCCTATCAGCGATCAATGATGGATCGATTCCAGGCCGTGGTTCTCGATGGCGGCCGTGAATGCCACTCAGTTCGGCGCGGTGGTCTAAAGTCAACATGCGCCAGAGTCTCAACACTCTGGGCTGTCATCAACGGGCATCGGAGATTCCCTGTGCTGGTCGGAGCCACTGACGACAAATCGAGCGAACACCGCGAAAACTTCTTCGCGCTGCTCGCATCGTCGCCATTGCTGCTGGACGATTACCCGGAGATCACGCCACTGCTGCTGAAGTGGCGACAACCGAAACGGCAATTCAGACTCAACGGTCGATTGCTCGCACTTCACCCAAAAGACGGACGCGGGCGAATCGTCTTTCCTGACATCCACGAATCGGCAAGCTGTCAGGCTCACATCGCCCCGTACTCCGTCAACGCCACCGATGTCTCAGGCTTGTCATACGTCGATCGGTTCGGCGTCACGATTCGCCCTGACCTACTGGTTTTCGACGACGTGCAAACGCCACAATCCGCGAAGTCGCCACTGATGACCGAGGAACGCGAGGAACACATCACGAAAACATTCTGCGGGCTCGCAGGCCTCGGGGAGAAACTCGCGGCAATCATGGTGGCCACGGTTCGAGAACATGACGACCTGACAGAGCGGTTTTTGTCTCGCGTGAAGCATCCAGATTGGGACGGGGCTCGATATCCATCTGTGATCAAAATGCCGGAACGTGCGGACCTGTGGGAAGCGTACGGCCAGAAACTCGGACAGGGCGAAGCCCCGCAGGACGGGAAACGAATCGCTCAGGAATTCTATGCGGCGAATCGGCAAGCGATGGATGCGGGCGGCGTGGTTGCGTGGGAACACGACAAACTTCCTGACGAGCTGTCAGCCCTGCAAAGCCTGATGACCGTCCGAGCACTGGACCCATCATTTTTCCGTTGTGAAATTCAGCAGGAAGGCGATGTGCCGGTAAACACGTCTGGCCTGAAACTGGACGCTCAGACGCTGCTCACTCGGACATCAGGCGTCAAGCGTGGAGTTGTGCCTGCTGACACGAGCTATCTGACGGCCTACGTTGACAGTTCCGACAAGGTGCTGTGGTGGATGGTCGTCGCGGTCGATAAGCAGTTCGGTGGCTCGGTCGTTGATTATGGAACATGGCCAGACCAGCGGAGACCAGTTTTTTACAAATCCGATCTGGCGTACGCGATCGGGCAGGACGCCCCAGGTCGGTCGTGGGAAGAATCGTTCGTCATCGCCCACAACGAACTGGAATCCTTTCTCTGCGAGTCATGGGTGACGGCTGACGGCGGCGAAAGAATGATCGACCTGATTCTGAAAGACTGGTCAGACGGCGGGCAAATGCCGTTGATTCGTTCGCAGATCGCAGCTAGCAAAAACCGCAACCGCATCCGGGCTGCGAAGGGATTCGCGATAAAGCCGGGCCGCAAACCGATTCATCAATGGGGAGATCCGCACAGGGACAAAGCGGGGACCGGCTGGATTGAGCGACGGTCTGAAAATCCGATTCACGTTCAGTCCGACGCGAACATCATCAAGAGCATGGCAGCACGTCGCCTGATGACCGCACGCGGGGCACCGTCGGCAATCATGCTGCCGGGCGATGACGAGCGGGCCAATCGGTTGCTTGCTGAGCACTTCACGGCTGAGCAGCCGAAAGAGATCAGCTACGACGGATCGAAGGGCGTTGCGTGGGCGTTGACACCTTCGCGCGACAATGACTGGTGGGACTGTTTCTGCGGCTGCATTACAGCCGCTTC
>CAZFDW010000148.1:9034-10230 GCA_964517865.1 uncultured Chitinophaga sp. | reverse complement strand
TCACGGAAATCAAAAAGTGTCAGAACCTGCCGATCAACTCGCTGCCGAAGCGCTCAAAGCTGCATCCGCCTCAAATGACGGCGTATCAGTCACGCGCCGGTCTCTGACTGAGTTGATGGAATACGAAAAGCACTTGGCGGGTAAAGCGGCTGCGGCTGCAACGCCATCGGCCATGTTCAAAAACATGACGAGTGTTTTCGTTCCGCCGGGGGGCCACTAATTATGTGGCCGTTTACCCGCAGACAGAACAAGCCGATTCAGGCCAAGTTTGACCTGGCACAAACGACCAGCGAGAACCGAAAGCACTGGGCAAACGCAGATGGGCTTTCCGCGCGTGCTGCAATCTCGCCCGCCGTTCGTCGTGTTGTTCGAATCCGATCGCGATACGAGGCAGAGAATAACTCGTGGTATGCGGGCATCCTTCGGACTGCGGTGAATCATATCATCGGGCAAGGTCCACGATTGCAGATGTTGACTGCCGACGTTGTGGCCAATCAGCGAATTGAAAAGGCGTTCCGACGCTGGGCTCAAAAGATTGATCTTGCCGACATGCTCCGCACAATTTGTGAAGCGTACTGGCGAGACGGCGAAGTGTTTGTGATGCGGGCCGAACGTCCGCAGAATTATCCACTCACTCTGGACCTGAGGACATTCGAAGCCGATCAGGTTGCTACGCCGTGGGTTGGGACGTCCTACGCAGATCCATTTATTGATGATGGAATCAGGTTCGACCGATCGACGAACGAGTTGGAAATCTACGTCTACGACAATCATCCGGGCGGCAATGTGCCATTGAGCACAATGGTCGGCAAGTGGTATTCGTCGAAAGAAGTCCTGCACTTGTTCCGTGCGGATCGTCCTGGACAGACTCGCGGTATTCCACGAGCAACGCCAGCACTCCAGACGCTGCCGATCATGCGACGGCAGGAACTCGCAACGCTGTACTCCGCTGAGACGGCTGCGAACTTCGCGATGTATCTCAAATCGAATTCTCCAGCGATTGATCCAGCTTCGTCGCCTGCTGACTTCGCTGAAATCGAGATCGCACGGAACATGCTGACGACGCTTCCGGCTGGCTGGGAGATCGGACAGGTTGAGCCAAAGCAGCCGGGGCCGCTGTATGAAATGTTCCAGCGGCAGGCCCTGCAATCGTTCAGCCGTTGCACGAACATGCCGTACACGTTGGCAGCCGGAAC
>CAZFDW010000148.1:0-8934 GCA_964517865.1 uncultured Chitinophaga sp. | reverse complement strand
GTTTCGGAGGTCGCAGTATGAAGCCACTGAATATGACCGCCTTCGTTCGTCTCAAAGCGAACGGGGCAGGCAAGCCGAAACGATTCCAGATCCTCGCATACTCCGGCGGCGTGCTGAATGTTGACGGGTTCCCTTCTGGCGTTGTGGTCGATCTGGCCGGGCTTGAAACACCGGGTTCAATTCCGATTCTGATCGACCATGAAAAGTCAGTCGAAGCAACGCTCGGGCTGACTGACAACATCGCGAACAACGGCACTTCGCTGCTTCTCGCCGGGACCATTACAGGGCAATCCGCGAAGTCAATCCAGGTCATCGCGCAGGCGACAGCAGGCCACACATGGCAGGCGTCAATCGGTGCGATGGTCATCGAGTCAGAAGAAATCGCAGCCGGACAAACGGCGACAGCGAACGGCCAGACCTTCGTCGGGCCAGTGACAATCGCACGGCGTTCCGTGCTTCGTGAAACGAGTGTCCTTCCGATGGGGGCGGACTCGACAACCAGTGTCAACTTGGCGGCATCAGCCCGTCGGTTTTTGAAAGGATCGGCAGCTATGTCGTTCGAAGATTATTGCAAATCGTTGGGGCTTGATGCCGCAACTCTCACACCTGAAGCGGCTGCCGTTTTGCAAACCGCAATGATGGCGTCTCAGGCACCTCCTGCTGCTCCGGTCGCTGCTGCACCGGTCGCACCAGTGGTTCCGCCTGTAATCGCACCCACAGCGGCAGCAGGAGCGAACAGAATGGACATTGAAGCATCACTGGCAGAGAACCGAAAGCAGATCGCGGCACAGTTCCGCAAGGCTGCTGAGATCCAGGCGAAGGCCGTTGGGTTCCCTGTAATCGCGGCAAAGGCCATCGAAGACAACTGGTCAATCGAAAAGGTTGAGCTGGAAGTCATCAAGGCGTCGGCACTGAACAACAAGACACGGCCAACATCTTTCACGTCTGCCCAGAACGCTCCTGAGAATCAACACCAGGTTCTGGAAGCGGCTTTGTGCATCGCACGCAATCTCACCAACAACGGTCGAAAGCCTGGCGTCGTGGAGATTGACAAGCAATATCCCGACATGATTCTGCAGGCGGCTCACTCTCAGTTCCGTGGTCAGATCGGGCTTCAGCAGTTGATCATGATCGCGGCGGCTCAGGGTGGAATGCCAATGTCTGCTGGTGATCGAATCACCACAGGCAATATTCGTCAGGTGCTGGCCTATGCCTGTCCTCAGAAAATTGAGGCGGCGTTTTCAACACTGTCGCTGCCAGGCATTCTTGGCAACGTGGCGAACAAGGAAATTCTGCAGGGGTACATGGAGGAGGACAACACCTGGAGCGAAATTGCTCAGAAGAAATCGGCCAGCAATTTCCTGACGATCACGTCGTACCGGATGCTCGATGATATGGCCTATGAAAAGCTCGGTCCTGGTGGCACGATCAAGCACGGCAAGCTTGGAGAAGAGTCGTTCACTCGTTCGATTGATACCTATGCGAAGATGTTCAGCATCACGCGACAGGACATCATCAACGACGACATGGGGGCGTTCGACGATCTTCGCAGCCGCATTGGAATGGGTGCGGCAATGAAACTGAACGATCTGTTCTGGACTACCTTTCTGGGTAATCTGGCGACGATCTTCACGTCCGGGCGAACGAACTACATCAGCGGTTCGACAACGAACCTCGGAACCGATGGCGTTGGTTTGGGACTGGGTCAGAAGGCATGGCGTCAACGCACAACGTCAAGCACGGACGGCAGCAAGAGACTGTCAGGGACTGCGAAGTTCTTGCTCGTTCCGCCAGAGCTGGAGGCGATTGCGGACGCTCTGTACGGGGCTCGCAACATCGGTGCCGTTAAAGTGTCGGACGTTAACACGTTCGCCAACAAGTACACGCCAATCGTGGCTAACCAGTTGAGTGATTCGTCGATCACTGGGTACTCAACGACTGCGTGGTATTTGCTCGGCGACAAGAGCAAGGGAAGCCCGGTTGTCGTGTCCTTCCTGAACGGTCAGGAAACACCGACTGTCGAGTCAGCCGATGCGGACTTCAACACGCTTGGAATTCAGTTCCGTGGTTATCACGACTTCGGTTGTGACCTCGGCGATGGATACCTGAATGCGGTCATGTCAAAAGGCGCGGCCTGATAGTCACTTCGTGACGATGGAAATATGAGCCTGCTGGAGTTGTTCCGGCAGGCATCTTTCAAGTGAGCAAATTCGGTTACGGAGTGAAATACAATGGTTGACGCATATCTTTACCAGGAAGGCGACGACGTTCTGGATTACACAGCGGTGGCTGCTGTAACCGGCGGGCAAGTCGTCCAGTTGCGAGACGGCCGAGCGGGAGTTATTCCGACCGATCTGGACGCGGCGGCACTCGGTTCGGCCTCGACTGAGGGAATTTACACGGTCACGAAGGCTGTCGATCTTGTTTGGGTCGACGGTCAGGAAGTATGGTGGGATCACTCAGCGAATGCTGCTGTACTGCGTCCAGCGAACGACAAGGACTTTTATCTCGGCACAGCGTACGGCGACGTGGCGGCTGCTACGACAACCGGCAAAGTGTTGCTGAACGTCAAGCCGACGTACCTGATCAATCTTCAGGACGATGCGTTTCAGTCGCTGATCGTCAAGACGGTTGTGGGGTCAACTACGGTTGTGATTCCGTCAATCACTCAGACCGGCGGATCGAACGTCCTTGAGTTCGGGCTGACTGCCGAAGCTCAGAAGCTGGACCTGCTTTCCACACGAGCGTTCGCTGTCGGCAGCAAGTGGATTGTGGATGGCGTTTTCAATGTCATCACTGATGCGGATGCGGCGGCGAGCGACTTCAATATTGGGATTGCGAACGCAACGCATGCGAGCAATGCCGACACGATCACGGAAAGCTGCTTCATTCACCTGGATGGAACGTCAGCAAACATTCTCGCGGAATCAGATGATGGCACTACTGAAGTGGCCGCGACCGATACCACTGTAGATTGGACGGCAGGAACGCAAGTTCACTTCCTGATGGATGGGCGCAACACAGCGGACATTCAAATTTACATTAACGGGGTTCTCGTGCTCGGGTCGACAGTGTTCAAACTCGATGCGGCGACTGGACCGATGAAACTTCTGGCGCACCTTGAGAAGTCTGCGGACGACACACCAGGAACGTTCTCGATCGACAAACTGCGGGTTCGTATCGCAAACGAGTAAACGATGAGTGATTTCGACGACGCTATCGGAGACGCAACGACAGACCTGCTCACGGAAGCGGGCGGGTCATTCGTTTACATCCGGGGGCGAACCTCGACGACGATCACGCTTCGGAAATCGGTTCAGCAGTCGATGTTCATGGAACCGGAACCGGGAATGCAGATCGAAGTCAAGCCGGTGGACTTCATCGGCCTGACAACTGCACTTCCATACGATCCGCCGGAACGCGGAGACAAAATTGTAGGCGGCGGAATGACGTTCGAAGTCATGCCGACAGTCAGTGAAAAAGTGTTCCGGCGAATCAGTCAGCAGATGACACGGATTCACACAAAGCAGGTGGGATGAAATGGCCGTCACAATCGCACCATCAACCGAGGCTATGACCGCCGTCGTCGATCAGATCAACGACGGCGGGGCGTATGAATTGGCAGTGCGGGCGATTTACTCGGAATCGGTCGTCGATCCACTGGAGGAACTCACTGCGTTGCGTGTTGATGTTGTGTCAGAGTCTGAGGAACAGCTGAACGAGACGCTAGACATTGAAGACAGAACGAGTCATCTGATTCGCGTCTGGGTTCGGAAGAAAGTGAGCCCGGGGAATCAGGATCAAATTGACTACCTGAAGTTGCTGCACCGTCAAATCTTCCAGCGGCTGAACAACTTCGATTCGTCAGATGGCCGGGTGCAAGTGTGGGAGATCGAAAACGACGCGAAGGAATGCCCGATCAAAAGCATTCTTCAGCAACTCGGAGTATTCGCGGCAACCTTGATTCTTCGAGTCGAAGTGAAAGCGAGCTATGCGTGATAACGACACAATCGAAGGGCTTGATCAAATCCTGCGAAAGCTGACGGCACTGGAAACAAAGGGAGCTGACAAGGTGCTGTCTGCCATGATTCGCGGACAGATGAAACCAATTGAACAGCAGATGAAAAAGGATGTTGACTCGCAAGTCAAAGAAGGCCGGAAGGGTGTCCGGTCTCGGTTCAAGCACAAGAAGAAAAAGAACTTCATCACAGCAAAAGTCGGTTTCGGAGTCGGGAAGAAAAAGAAGAACGCGCCGAAGTTTGTTCGAAAAGGCAACAAGCGTGGTGGCGTCGGGATCAGTGCTCAGAATATCCATTGGTGGGTGGCTGGAACGAAGAACAGGCAGACGAAGCGAAATATTGTTCGCGGTTCAATGCCAGCCATGCAACCAGGACTCGCGGCAATCGCGGCGACAAAATCACGCGGAAAACAAAACGCGGAAATGATCAAACGCGGGGCACTTGCCCTGGAAAAAGAAGTCTTGAAACTTAAAGCGATGGGGTGAATTCATGGCGACCAAAATCAAAAGCAAGGGCACTGCCCTGCTGATGTCTATTTCCGCTGTCTACACAGCCGTCCCACTGTTGAAGTCAATCAGCATCAGTGGTGCAAAGTCGCAGACATACAACTCTACAACGCTCGATGGCGTGGTCTATGAAACCAACGATCCGAACGGATATACGACGGCTCCCGTGATTTCTGCCGAAGGGTTCCGCGATCCGGATGACACGGTTCAGCTTGCGTTCATCGCGCTGCTGGCGGCACCTGTCGCTACTAACTTCAAGGTGACGTACGTTGATCCAACGCCACTTTCAGAAGTCTATTCCGGTACAGGCTTCGGTTTCGACACGAGCGTCGCGATGTCCGAAGGCTTGTCGTGTTCCTACGAAATTCAAACCAGCGGGACGCCAGCATAATGAAGGCAGCACTCGTTCTTGATCAGTTTTGTGATGTGACTCAACTCACAGATGAACTGCGTCCTCTCGTGGCGTTCGTTCCAGATCATCGCGGCAAGATGGATGCCATCTTTCCAATGGGGACCGTATTCGAAGGCGAGCAGGCGTTGAATTTGTGCCGAACGGGACAGGCTGCACCTGCGGACGATGAGTGTGCAAAGAAACTCGGTTGGTCTCCAGAACGTCTGAAGAACCAGCAGGACGAGTACAAAATGAATACGCTTGGAATCAATCGCCCTGAAGATCGCGAGCTATGGAAAGCCGGTGTCATCGCAGGATATGACGAAAAGCTACGGTACATTCCAGGGCCTAATTGGGCGAAGTATCAGAAGGCGAAAGAAGCCGTCGCAAAGTCGGAGGATGATATCTGATGTCGGTGATTGATCGACTGCGGAAGCGGCGTTTTTACCCCGTTGAAATCATGGGGGAAGTGATTCACATTCGGGCGTTGCTTGATTCGGAATTGAAGATTGTTGCAGAGTTTCAGAATGAAGATGAGTCGATCGGATATGTGATCGGTCATTCGGTTTTGAATGAAGATCAGTCTCCTGCATTCACTCAGGCGGCGGAAGTAACGCCGAAGCAATTCGGGGCGCGTGTGCTGGCTGAGATTGATCTTCCATCTGACACGAAAGCAGAACTCACGAGCAAAATTCTGAAACTATCGAACGGGCCATTGTCGGCAGAAGACTTGAAAAAAAACTAACAGATGACGACGAAGCCCGCTTCGCTGCGGAACTCGGTCGGGCGGTCGGGCGGTTCGATTGGTGGAATTTGAAAGCGGAGCACACGCCGTACGAATGGGCCGTACAGCGTGCAATGTATTGGGTGAGTCCATTCGGAGAACGCCGGGCAGACATGCGGGCCGCGTTCATCGCAGCGAACATGATCGGCTCGCAATCGCAAAAGGAAATCACGGACGCGGACTTTATGAAAATGGTCGAACACTTGTCGGCGTATCTGGTGTGCGACAAAGACCGCGATCCGAACGAGGAAGATATCGACCGTGAAGCCCTAAACCGCATGAAGGAAACCACATAACATGCCAGGGCTTGGAAATGATCTTGTTGTCAATCTCGCTGGCAACAACAGCAAACTGAAAAGCAAGATCTCCGAATCGAAGGGCGGTCTGAAATCGTTTGCGTCTTCCGCCGCTGGGTTCCTGAATCCAGTCACTGCCGGATTGACAGCAATCGCTGGTGCTGCCATTGGTGCAGGTGTCGCCATCTACGGATTGCAGACCAGAATCGCCGGACTCGCTCAGATTGCTGATCAGGCGACACAGACGGGCCTGTCCGGGGCTTTCATCCAGCGACTAGGCTACGCGGCGGATCAGTCCGGCGTGAGCGTAGAAACGCTGATGGGCGGCATCAAGAAACTGACGATTGCCATCGGCAAGGGCGACGACAAGCCGTTCGCGGCACTCGGCATCAGTCTTAAGGAAATGCAGGCACTCAATCCAGAGCAGCAGTTCCTGCGGGTCGCGGCTGCAATCAGCAAGCTGCCGACAGCAGCAGAACGAGCGGCGGCGGCGGTCAAGATATTCGGCAAGTCCGGGATCGACATGACCGGGCTTTTCGCTGACGGCATGAGCGGTCTCAATGCACTGATGGCGGACGCGGAAAAACTCGGCATCGGCATCAGTGCGGAAGGACTGGCGAAAGCTGCGGCAGCGGATGACGCCATCCAGCGAATGAAAGCATCATTTGGTGCGTTGTTGGATCAGATCACGGTCGGAGTTGCTCCGGCGTTCACGCTGGTTGCGACGGCGATTGCGGATCTGATTCCGCCAGTTACGAAGTTCTTCGACCGTTTCAACGAGATGGATGACAAGGTTGAATACATCGGCCGGTTATTCAATGCAGGAATGGCCGTCGTGTTTGAGGAGATTCGGCAGAATTGGGATTCAATGCTGGATCAAATGGCCGCGAGCACGGCTAAATGGTTTGTGAAATGGAATCCGAATGTCATAGCGGTAAAAGGAATCGGAAACCTTCTCGGCGGTGGAGGCGGTGGCGGTGCTGCAAACGACAATCTGCCCGCGCTGAAGCAGAATTTCCAAAACATTCTGAACGAACGAAATCCAGGCAACATTGCACAACAGCCACCGCCAAAGTTTGGCCCTGAACAGCCAGGAGGATTTGCGAAGGGTGTCCTGCAAAACATCAATGCGGAGAAAGCGAAGACTGGCGATATAGCCGGAATCGCATCAAAGGCAAAGGACTTGTTCGGCAGTGTATTCATGGGCGTGGCGAAGGCCGCACAAAAAGAGATTGCACACGGTCCTCGCGGAAATGGAACGGTTGCGTGGCCAACTGACGGGGACTTTGGGAAAGGCCCTGGGAAGCAGGAAACACGATTCGCCGGAGCCATGCAAAAAGGATCGCAGGAAGCGTATTCCACAATCGTGCAATCCGTGTTCCGGGGCAAAGATCCAAACGTGCAAGCGACTGAAAAGCAGACAGTTGCGATTGTGAAAGCCGTCAAAGAAAAGAAGCCGTTTCAATTCGCACTGAAGGCGGCATTCGGATGAGTTTTACATACGACGGGGAAAAACCAACAACGCGAGAAGGTGACGACACCGACGGCGTACGAACGTACTCGCGAGTATATGGATTCATTGCATCATCACAATTAGACGATGAATATGGCGTGTTGACGCACACCAGCACGCCGCAGTATGGATCAGTGCATCCGTCTGACTCTGGAGCATGGTGTAACAGCCGCAAAGCAGTCTGCACAGACGGTTGGACCGGATGGACGCTATACGTCACATGGTCGAGTAAGCGGGAACTCGCAACCGATCCAACGAATGACCCGGCGATAATCACGGTTTCAACAGAACAGTTCCAAAAAGTTGCAGACCGAGACAAAGACGGTTATTCAATCTGCAACTCTGCCGGTGATCCATTCGATCCGCCGTACATGATGGACGACTCGCGCCGGGTGATTCAGATTCAGAAGAATATGAGCAGCCACCCGTCTTGGCTTCTCAGTTATCAGGATGTGGTGAATAGCGACGTATTTGTCGTGAAGGGTATTTCATATGCCATCGGTACTGGAAAGGTTCAGCGGGTATCGATCGGGCCAACTGAGACACGCAACGGCGTTCCGTTCGTCGTGGTGACGGTTGATATTCATTGCCAGCGTGACGGGTGGATTCTTAGGCCGCTGGATGCTGGATTCCGGGAGAAGTCAGGGACAGAGCGAATCAACATCGTAAACGACGGTGACGGGCTTCAGCCGACGTCTCCAGTTTGTCTCGATGGCAGCGGGGCAGTGCTGGCGAATCCAACAACGACAACCGCAGTTTACGGGGCATTCACAGTCTACACGACAGCAGCATTCAACGGAAACATTCCGCTCACATAGGGTCCAGTCATGGCAAATGAAATCGCAATCACTTATGGAATGTCGCGACAGCACGCGACGAACGCACTTGATAACCACCAGGTAAGTGGTGCGCCAGTCCGTAAGACATTCACACAAACAGGCGTTGGACAATTTGACGTCAAGCCATCAATCGGAACGTCTGAGGAAACAATCACGTTTACCGACATTGCAACAAACGGATGGGTATTTCTTCGAAATGAAGACGCCACAAACGTTGTTAAGTGGGGATTCTCGACAGGTCAGCTTGGCGGATCAATGAAGCCTCAAGAAACAGCCGGGCCATTCCGCATGACTTCTGGTTCATCACTTATCCTGCAGGCGTTGGTGGCAGCCTGCCGCGTTCGCGTCGTAATGTACGAGGATTGATTGGATGGCTGACGATACGCCTACAGTCTTCGGCGCAAAGGCGACAGAGCAATTAGAGAAGACAGTCCGTGAAGTCTCACGACGGATAATGAATCCGCGCGGCGAGCGCGGGAGATGGCAGTTTCAAGGCGGTACATCTGGCGGCACGCAAATCATTTCGTTCAGCATCGTCAGCTCTGTCGCTGGAAGTGCTGAGGCAAACGTCGAAATCCTACAACGA
>CAZFDW010000147.1:0-12849 GCA_964517865.1 uncultured Chitinophaga sp. | reverse complement strand
CCTGTCCTCCGCTCAGGCATTGGCCAGCGTCGCGAGACTTGGTAGCGGCCGCAATGATTGACGGCGGAAAGAAGTGCATGCTGAGCTGTAATGCCCAACTTCGAGCCGTGGTTGAAAACGTGTGCTGGAGATCAGCGTGCCAGGTTCACCAGGTCAGACTCCTCCGCTGCTGTCAACGGCAGGCAGCGGCCTGACTCCAGGCAGAAATCCACCAACTGTTCTCGTTGAAGCGTTGACACTGAACCCGAAGGCCTGAGCAGCCGATCCACTACGATCGCGGAGCAACGGTCAGATTCGGAGAACTGTCGGCTCAGCACCGGCAGTTTCTGTCCCGCAAGCCATTGCCGGGTCATGACACCCCAACCCATTCCGCACAGGCGCTGGATGTTGCGCGTAATGCGATCACGACGAATCACGGGCAGTTCGAGCAACCCGACATGCGTACCCGTCGTCAGCGCTTCATAAATCATCGACATACTGTCACATGTGACCCACACGACTCCGGACTGTGCCAGCTGTTCCGGCAGCCATTGAGAAGAGCACTCCTGCGCGGTTACCAGCGGAATCTCAGGAGCCTGTGTACGCCAGCGGCGAATGAAGCTGTCCGGAGTTCTCTCCGAAGTCGCCATGGTCCAGCGCACACTGCTCTTTTGCACAACCTGCCGGACCTGATCCACAACAAAATCATCGGACCACAGGAAATGCTTCGAAGGCCCGCCAATGAGCAACAGCCCTGTGTCAGAATCGTAATCTGCAGAAGGGCGAATACGATTCAATGCACCTTCCGTGCGGATTACATTATCAGGCTGAATGATCAAGTTGTCGTGAGCCGGGATCAGGCATAAGTCAAACAGTGCGGTCGGGAGACTCGGCTTCATGACCACAACCGTTTTTCCACCAAATCGTTTTTGGCAGATCAGCAACGGCAGGTGAGTGGCATGCCCGGCACCAATCAACAGATCGGGTGCCGGCAGGCTTTTTGCGAAAGACAGTCGTCCCGGAATCAGACTCCGCAGACCTCTCAGGCTTTGAGCAATGGAGATATTAAACGGTTGGACAGCATGTCGCCTGGCGATGGCTTCGGTAAGTCCAATCACCTGATTTTCGTGACCGGATCTGCCATCCAGCAGACGCCAGATCACCGCTGGCACAGGCCTGCTCTCGGTTGATTGCAGCATAGTTTACCCGAGCTTTCCGCAATCCGGTTTCAGGCGGCATCTCGCATGCGGAGTTGAGACTGGTTCAGAGCGCGATAGGCGGCACACGAGTCCATCAATTCATCGTGACTGCCTGTCGCCAGAATTTTCCCCTGATCCATGACCACCACACGCGTCACGAGATCAAGGAATGTACGATTCAACACATGGCTGATAATGAAGACCGTCCGATTCTTCGCAAATTCTTTGAGGACCGCGTGAATCACTTCTTCACTTTGCGAATCGACGGCTGACGTTGCTTCATCCAGAATCAGGATCGTTGGATCTCGCAGAATTGCGCGCGCCAGTGCGATTCGCTGACGTTGGCCACCGGAGAGCTTGCCGCCTTTGTCGCCCACGATCGTGTCGAAGCCATCAGGCAGCTGTTTAATGAAGCTGGCTGCCTGAGCCTGCACGGCAGCTTCCAGCACCATCTCACGGGTGGCGGCTGAGTTTCCATAGCGAATATTTTCGTAGATCGAATCATTGAACAGCAATGTTTCCTGAGTCACAAATCCGATTTGACTTCGCAGATCACGAGTCCGGAGCTCTCGAATATCCACGCCGTCGATCAGGACACGACCTTCTCCGGGGTCCATGAATCTCGGCAGCAGGCTGAGGAGCGTGGATTTTCCCGATCCATTTCCGCCCACAACGGCAATGACTTCACCGAAGCGCACATCCAGCGAGACGCCTTTCAGAGCCAGCGGTCGCTGATGGCCTTCCGCTTCCGTGCCGTCATAGCGGAACGAGACATCCTGCATTGAAATCATCGAGGAATGCCGGATCATCATCCGCGGAGACTTTGGCTCAGGCACGATTGATGTCTCATCGATCAGGTCAAAAACGCGTTCACTGCCTGCCATGCCGCGTTTGACTTGTTCAAAAATGCCCGAGAGTTTTCGGACAGGATCCATCGTCCCGGCCAGTAACGCATACAGCGTCGCAAGTTCGGCGATCCCCATCGGCTCAGCGGCCAACTTGATTCCAAGGATTGAATCCGTATTCCGCAGAACCAGATAGGCACCCGGCGCGAGAGCGGCAAAGACAGCAAGCACTCCCATGATCTCCGTGATCGGGCGAACCAGGGCACCCAGTCGCACGATTTTCATCGAGCCTGTGTAGTAGTCTCGATTGGCTTTCAGAAATTGCTTGCGGTGTTTTCGAAAGCCGGAGAATGCGATCACGATTCTTGCCGATCCAAAAGTTTCCGAGATGCACTCATAGATTCTCGCCATACTTTCCATCGTGCGGTGGGAGGCTCGTCGCAGACGCTTTCCAAAAAGGTTGAAGATCAGCCCCATCAACGGAACAACAGTAATCGCCAGCAGAGTCAGCCGCCAGTTCACATAGAACGCCATCGCCGTGCAGGCACCGGCCTTCAGCGGCTCACGAACAAGGGTGACTCCAAAGACACGAATTGCCATTGTCATCTGCTCAATGTCGTTGGTCATCCGCGACATCAGTGACGAGGTTCCGATTCGATGGAGTGACTGATAGTCGAGTCGCAGGGCAGATCGGAAGCAATCCTGGCGGATGGAGTTGACGGTCAGTTGTACGACGCTGCCCACCAGCATTTCCTGAAAATAGGTGAACAGCCCTTTCAGGAACGTAGCGGCCAGCAACACGCCCAGAATCATGGCCATCGTGTCAAATTTGTCACGGGGCACGTAAGGCAGCAACGACTTGCGGATCTTCGTCAGCAGCAACAGGCTTCGCGACTGTTCGCTGACGCGGTACTGAATCTGAGCACGCGACTTCACCTGATTCGCAGGAATTTCCTGCAGCCTCGCCGTGTCTACCCGAATTGAGGTTTCGAGAGTCAGGATCTCACTATCAACGTATCCATGCAGGCTGTCGTTCTGAAACAGGATTTTGACGACCGGAAATGCGAACGACAAATTCATTGCCCAGAACACTGACACAATGATCGCGCAGACAACCGACAGCACGAAAAGCCGACGGTATGGCCAGACATACGAACCAATTCGAACGAAATCCTGCATCATGCAATCCTTTGCGGTGTCGTTCCTCCAACACCTTACTTTAAAAAGGGGTCAGGAACCAATAGCCATATGGCCCAGAGGGTGCTTTGCACTATTGGTCCCTGACCCTTTTTAAAGCCCTTTTAGCCCAGGTACCGGGAACCGGTCAAGGTCAATGAAATCTATGGTCCAGCGGTGCCTGAGCACGCTCATTCTGCCGTTGACGGATTTCGGTAAATGCAGATAGACTCTGCCCGGGAAATGCCAATGGGCTCGTTTAACCGCGTGCCCATCGGGCCGCGCTGGCAGCGTCCCACCGGGTGGATTCCAAGCGCGGGGCGTTGCCCACGCGGTTAAACGAATGTGCCATCCTCAACGGCGCGCGGTATGATCGGAATGGATTCGCAGTGATGGCCGAAGATGACATGAACCTGATTGTGACGGACATGCATCCCCGTATTACCGGTGTCGGCTCAACGATCAGAACTCTCGCTCCGCATATCCACTCGATTGAGCCGATGGTCATGGTCTCATCAAGGACATTTCCTGGAATTCCGTCTTTCAGCATTCTGGCGGCCGTCATGGCGTGTCTGAGACGGCCGACAAACAGACCATTTCGCATCTGGCATGCACGCCGAAACAAAGAAATGCTGCTGGGCTTGGTGATCAAGCATCTCTTCCGCGGCCGAATCCGCCTGGTGATGACCTCCTGCGCGCTGCGCCGGCATTCGTGGTTTCCTCGGCAGCTGTTGGCTGCAATGGATGCCATCATTGCCACCAGTGACGAGGCGGCAGGCTATGTCGATAACGTTGTGGCCACGATCCCGCATGGAGTTGACTGTGATCGTTTTCAGCCTGCGCTCAATCGAGCTGCCGTCCTGCAGACGCTTGGAATTCCCGGAAGCTATGGGATATCGGTTGTGGGACGCATCAGGCCGGAAAAAGGCACAGATCTGTTTGTCGATGCCATGATTCGTCTCCTGCCGAAATACCCTGCATTCACCGCCTGTATTGCCGGAAAGGCCACAGCAGAGCATGAACTGTTTCGGCGTCAGCTTGTCACCAGGATCGACAAAGCGGGCCTCACGCAGCGTTTCGTCTGGCTGGGCGAAGTCGCATACGACCGCATGCCTCAATTTCATTCCGCCATGTCGTTGTGTGTCGCTCCGGCCCGCTACGAAGGATTTGGGCTCGTCCCTCTGGAAGCGATGGCCTGTGCCGTTCCGGTCGTGGCCACTCATACGGGCTGCTACAGGGACGTGATCATTCCCGGAGTGAATGGAAGTCTGGTTCCCTGCGGCGATGTTAAGTCGCTGACGTCCGCCCTCAACGATCTTATGGCCGCTCCTGAGAAGCTGTCGAAGATGGGCGAGGCTGGTCGAAAACGAGTGGAGCAGTCCTATTCTGCCAAGATCGAGGCGGCCAGAATTGTGAGTGTTTATCAAGATTTGTGGTCAAAGGTGGCCTGATTCGCCTGTCGTTCCAGCTTGATTCTGTAGGCCGGACCAAGCGCAGCGCTGTTCCGGGAATTGCCAGACACCTGCCGGAACTGCGCTGCGCTTGGTCCGGCCTACTTAAAAATCAGGCACTGACGTTGCACACAGAAAAAAAGCCTCAATTCGTCGCAAATTGCCGATCCGGTCGTGAGTCCGCGAAAACGCGACAACTGGAAGACGGTTCCACTGCGAACTCGATATTGACCCAAATTCGCCAACCTGGATATCACTCCTCTAAATTAAAGTCAATAAATCCAGAGAGGCCGTTTCGTTGCGGTCTGCACGCCGATAACCATTTCACCGATTTCCAAGGTGTCCACATGTTCAAAAAGATCATGGCTGAGATTAATTTTCGAAGCGGCCGCCGTCATCATGACACTGCAAAACTGGCGTTGGCTGCGACGCAGGATCGATACAACGTTCGGCCGGCAATGGAACTGAGCCGACTGGGGTCGCCGGACGCAATCTGCCAGTCAATTCTGCTGACATTTGCCGGCCTGCGTGATTTTGCGATCAACAATCCGCTGAACAGCGCAGCCAGGGACTTCATGCAACTGGCTCTTCAGGAACTCGAACATAGTCGCGGACAGTGTTTTCAGGACATCGCCGCATTATATTTTTCGGGAAAGAAGCGGTCAGGCTTCTTTGTTGAAGTGGGAACAGGAAACGGCGAACTGTTGTCCAACACTTTCATGCTTGAAAAACACTTTGGATGGCAGGGGATTCTGTTCGAGCCGGACCGCCGGTTCCATGAATCAATTGGCCGTCTCCGCTCTGCCAAACTCGACGAACGACCAGTGTATTCCTGTGATGACAAAGTGCTTCAGTTTCTGGAGGTCTCACGCGCTGGTGAGCTCTCAACGCTCAGCGAATTCCGGCGCGAAGACGGACGATTCCGATTCGGCTCGATGCGTGACGTCAAGACCACGTCATTGAACACGGCATTCAGCCTTCACAATGCACCACGGGAGATTGACTACATTTCAATCGATACGGAAGGCTCTGAACTGGAGGTTCTCCAGGGACTCGACTTCAATAAATACAAGGTAGGCTTCCTGACGATCGAGCACAACTTTGTGCCGGGCAAGAAGGAAGCATTTGCCGAGTACCTTGCTCCATTCGGATTCAAGCCGGTGCTGACCGAGTTCTCGTGTCAGGACATTTGGCTGATCAGAAAACAGGTCGATTAAGGCGTCTGCTCATAGCAAGCGATTTTTCTTTGACCCAATTACTGTTCGACCTGAAGCTCCGTGAATACTGAATGACGCACCAGTGACGCCAGCCCATTTATTTTACGAGAAAGATGCAGGGCTGTTGTATCGCCGTGTCGCCGGTCAGTTTCCACTCGCCCTTTCCGATGTGGAATTTGATGAAGACTGGCAGGCGGACGACGGTTGGCTGGTCCTCTGTGTTCCTAATGCTGTCGAACTGCGGACCACCATTCCGTACGAGCGTCGGGCGATCTGCATCAACGAGCCATCGGCCATGAATTGTCTGCCGGTATCCTTCCTGAATCAGTTTGGCCTGCTGATTTCTCCGTATCTTGTTCCCGGTTTCAAAGGTCGATGGTACGAATCCCATAGCGGACTGCCCTGGTTTTTTGGTGCAAAACTCGAAGGAGGCAGATTCCTCCCCACCATGTCATTAAATGACCTGAAGACTCTGGAACCTCCACAGAAGTCAAATTCCGTTTCGGTTGTGCTTTCTCGGAAGGTCTTTCACGATGGTCATCGCAAAAGACTCCGACTGCTGGAACTTCTTAAAGAACAGCTTGGTGATCGTCTGATCATTTTCGGACGCGGCATCCGAGAAATCGAAGACAAGGCTCAGGCAATTTTGCCGTCGGAGCTGCATCTCTCCCTGGAAAATACCGTCGAACGATCGTATTGGACCGAAAAACTATCTGACGCCTTCCTGGGATATGCACTTCCAGTCTACGGTGGCTGCCCCAACATTCATGACTGGCTTCCTTCCGAGTCTATGCTCACGATCAATCCGGACGACCCGGAAGGGGCAAGTGCGATGGTCCGAATGGCTCTGGACAATCGTCTGTATCACGAGCGACTGCCGGCAATTCGAGACGCTCGCAATCGAGTGCTTCTCTCTGAAACCGTGTTTCATGTCATTTCCCGAGCGATCGCGGCACACCAGCCATCCGTACCGAATCTCACCCACGCGGCCATCATTAACCCGCCCGGAAAGAGCAGTTTCATCGATCGCATTCGGCGAGAATCGAGACGCCTCTTCCATCAGATTACATTCCGCACCCGCCTTGGAAACTGAGCAGGTCCGCCAAAGGCAGGGCAGACCCGATTCCTCAAAGCCGTACCCACTCCGAAGGCACGAGCGATTGATCACTTCTGGATGGATCGTTGAACCAGACTTTCGGCGCAATCACGATTTTGTCGGGGTTACACCCCAGCCATGCACCCCACCAGCTGAAACTACTGTTGGCAACAATGTGGTGATGACAGGCCGCCATTAGCCGGAGGTCTTCGTAATTTCGCGCATCGTCATTGTGCGTGACAAATCGGACGAGATGTGGCAGCTTCAGATTTTCCTGTACCCATTGAGGATCGTCAGAAAAAACATAGAACGTCGGGAGCGTTGAAAGACGACTTGCGACGAATTCAGCTGCACACTGGTAATACTTTAGAGAACAAATTCCATGAACCTGACTGGCCTTTGAGTCGGTGACATAATCTCCACGTCGCACATGAAGAGAGACGGATGTGGTCCCGGCAATCTCCGAGAGCCACTCGGAGTTTTCGGCGGAGGGCTGCAATCGGATCGAAAGATCTTTTCGAATGCTCGACGTCATATCATCAAAATACTGCTCGCTCTGCCAGTATCCGTGCAGGTAGATCCCTGGCCCCAGAGCAGCAATACCAGCGTCAAACAATAGTGATCGTTCTCGAACAAACCTCATCTTTCGGCCATGAGTCACACGCCAACAGAGAAACTGAAACCAGCGGTTTCTTGAGGGCGGAAGAACGGCATTCGCCGCTGGCAAGTCGCGTGCCAGCACATAATCTGCGTTAAACACCGGCAAAGAAAACCGTCGAAAAGTGTCTGCCTGAAACACACGATCATCAACGACCAGCTGCTGCTGATTCCGCATCGCCAAAGCTCTGCCGGCAGCATACTGAAACAACTGGTTTCCAAGACCGCCACTCAGACGTACGATAATCATCCGTTGCGATCCTCGCTGATTCAACGCGGGGCTTCCGTTCATCCCTGAAGACTAATCTGCAAGGTTGAAAAACTGTTCGTCCAGGTTGTCATCCGATCAGTGATCAGGACCATGGAGCCCGGTTGAGATTGAAACTCCGCAGCCAGCCTTTACCTGGTGACCCAAGGCTAATCAGGCCCGGCGTGCACGGTACTGGATCTGCGCCCGGTAGAGCGGTCGAAGAATTTCCTTTCGCAGTTTTTCATACCATGGTCTCCCGAAAGATCCCAGTGTGCTTCCACCGAGTTGCTGAGAGATTTCACGAACGACTCGGGGCAGGGCGACTTTCACGGGCACACCAGTCATCCATGTCATCTGCAGAAACGTATCGACCGGTCGATCAAAGCACTTTGATGCGTCCAGAAGTCGATGCGCAGCTTCACGTGTCACAAGCTGTGCCGTGGTTCTCAATGGCACTGGACATGGTTGAACAATTGCATATCCATCACCGGTCGCTACTGTTGGATGAGAGACAGCAATGTCTCGCACCTGAAACTGGATATAATCACCTGGCACAACGTGCCGCTCAAGAAAATTGATCGAATCTCGCAGGTGTTGAGGCTCGAAAGCTACATCATCCTCCAGAATGACGGCAGCATCGAGATCCTGATCAAGAATTGTCTGCCACGCTTTCCGATGGCTCAAAAAACACCCGATTTCACCAGGCCGAAGGGCATGCGGATACCACGGGCGATGAATGCATCGCTGATAGATCCTCGCGATTTCTTCCGCAGACATCGCTTTCCCGTCAACAGCGCTTAGCGGGGAACACGGCAGCGGTACGTTAGAAACAATCCACTCGACTTGCGGACGCCTGTCAATCGCCCGTTCCAGCGTGATGACAAAGGCCGACATTTTCATCTGATATTCTCCTCAGCATTTGTCTATTACGCCCTGCGAGCGTTTCGAGTCACAATATCATGAAACCAAACACAGGGTCAAGATCACCCCAAAACCATGACGTACTTGACCCTCCAGCGAGTCGAAATGGCGAAATGCCTGCTTCTTGACCCTGCCCCAGATATATTCCGCTCCCAATGTCGTGTTATTCGCAAATGGCACTGCATGGAAGAAGGAAATGACCTCCCAGGACTTCGCTTCTCCGGTTAAAGTCCGGCATCAGCAATGAGCCGGACGTCAGGGAGGAGTCGGCTAGTCTGGAAAACCACGCACATGACCCTCACGAAAACCCTGTGCCGGGCATTCAAAGTCCATCAACTGGAAATTCATTTCGCCCCGCCATGTTATCGGAGGAGAGGAAAGTAGCATGCAGTACCTCGCGAAGCTTCGACGTCGCTTTCAGAAGAAATTCTTTCCAACCGATTGGGACAAAGTCATCCGTCAATGGAAATCCGATAAAGGCGACCAAACGCTAAGGCTCGATTATGACCTGAATCGGAATTCGACGGTGCTGGATCTTGGCGGTTTTCGTGGCGAATGGGCTCACCAGATCCATTCACGGTATGGATGCAAAGTTCATGTATTTGAGCCAGTCACATCCTTTGCAAAAGGGATTGTGGACCGATTTGACGGCAACACTGCCATTGAGGTGCACTCCTGCGGACTTGGCGGAATTACACGGTCGGAATGCATCTTTCTTTCAGCAGACGCAAGCTCGATCGTTCAAAAGCAGGGGGCGGCAGAGTCGATTCGAATTGTTGATGTGGTGGAATGGTTTGAACAGCACCGAATCGAGCGAGTCGATCTGATGAAAGTCAATATTGAGGGTGCTGAGTACGAACTCCTTGAAAGAATGCTCGACGCAGGGCTCGAACGACTGATCAACAACATTCAGGTCCAGTTTCACAATTTTACTCCGAACGCGGTGTCACGAATGAAGGCCATCCTCGACCGGCTACAGGAATCTCACCAACCGACCTATCAATACCATTTTGTTTGGGAAAACTGGCAACGTCGAGTTGCCTGAATTGCTCAGCAGCCAGCAAGGCGATCTGCATTGGCCTGAATCCGACGCCGATGTCAAGCTTTTTGCCCCGGACCGCATTTGCATGCATCGCACGTTCTTGTCTTCGCAAGACCATAAGTGTAATCGGCAGTGTATCGCGAAATGATGCTAACTCCGTTCAAATTGGGCAGCTGGCACTTGACGCAGATTGAGCGGCTAACACTGTTGCGGGCCCAGCGGATCATGAGATAACCCGCCGGAGGTATAAAATAGACACCAAAACGCCGCAAGATCATTCCGGCTGGCATCCTTCGTGGCCGACCCTCGTTGCCTATTCTCCCTTTGGCCTCGCGTTGTCCATTGCTGGTTGCTGCCCTCGAGGATCGTCGTAATGCAGTACGGCAATCGGGGCAACAGGCACGCCGCGGCGAATCCAGTGTAATTGGGTAATCGTCGGTTGCCAGTCGTGGCCGGGAAAGGCATCATCGGTTCGCAGGATTTGCGTGATCCGTGCGATTTGCTCCGACGACAACGCGGCGCTGTTCGATGCATCAATGCCTGCGTTCTTCAAGGTCGCGATGGTGGCACGAGAAAGCCGCATGATCACCATGCCGTTGCGATGCTCGGTCAACCATGTCGATAGTTCCTGCGGGTCTCCTATTTCCTCAACGTACCGGATCCCTCCCAGATAATTCAATTGTCCATGATAGCCACCGTACCAGGCAACGCCGCCTTCGTGACTCGCCGCCATGTTCGCCAGCGGACGGAGATCAAAGTCATTCCACATCGTCGATTTCACGGACACAATCACGATGACGAAAAACAGAATCGCTGCCGTGCAAACGGCGGACACGGCTGATTCGATTCGTTGAAACGCAAAGGGAATCAAAGCCGCTCCACAGGCCATCAAAGGGATCGCGTACCAGTCAGCAATTAGATCCCGCAATCCCGTTTCCGACAGTGGAGAAATGTGATTGGCAAGAAGCGGAAATGTTCCCATACCAATCGTACCCAGGATCACCAATGACAGATCCCGTTTCGCCACCGACCCATTTTCCGATGTGGCCAGACGAGCGAAAATTAATGCGAACGCCGGCATCACCGGCAACAGATAGTAAACTTGCTTTCCACTTACCAGACTCATACTCAACAGCGAACCACCGGCCCAGCAAATCAGGAATCTCAAAGGTGAATCTGCTTTCGTAATCCGTACGCCGCGCCAGACAGAGCTGAGCAACGGCCATGGCATCACACATAGCGGCAGCCAGGGAAGATACCACCAGAACGGCTGCCGATGCGCGAAAGAGTTCACCATTCGACCGGTCGTTTGGCCGTAGAGTAATTCATCGCTGTAGGCTTTGCCACCGGCCGCTGCGGACGGCAGAGCCCACGACAATCCAATTGCTGCTGCTATCACAATCGAAAACAGGCAACCGGAGTACCACCGAATATAAGCTGTTCGCACACGGAGCGACCACCACGGTGCCAAAAGTGCCGCTGGCACAACGTGAACAAAAATAACGGGTCCTTTTGAGAGGACGCCCAGTCCCATGGCAATGCCGGCCATCAACCAGCCTGTCGTTGTGGGACCTGCTTCGGCACGCAACACTCCAAGCAATCCCAGCAGCGTGAAACAGGTAAGCAACATGTCAAACATCGTGACGGGGCAGAAGACAATCCAGACGGTCATCGACAACAGCATCATCGGCGCACAGTGTTGAAATGAAGTTGCAGCTGGCCACAATCTTCTCGCCATCATTGCGGTCAACAATAGGCAGACGATTCCGGCAGCTGGAGACACCAGTCGGGCGGCATACTCATTCAGGCCAGTCACGTACCAGACGGCATTAATAAGCCAGAACAGCAGCGGTGGTTTGTGCGCGTACGCTTTTGTATTCAGATGCGAAACCAGATGATCGCCACTCACATGCGCTTCCCATGCAGCCGAAACATACCGAGTTTCATCAATCGGCAGCAGCGGGCGGCTGAAAAGTTCTGTCAAAATCAACAGAATCGCAAGGCAAATTGTCCAAAGTAGATATCGCATTGAAAACTTCGCACCTCGAAGCAACGACAAACCCAATGTCCAGCTCACCAGAGTACTGCTCACTCAAGGCTCAGCGGATTCTCGAACCGTACGACGACATGCGGTCGTAACGGAAAACGAGGGCGAATCCAGTAGAGTTGCGTGACTGTCGGTTGCCAGTCGTGACCAGGAAAATCCGGATCTGCGCGCACGATCTGCGTGACCTTTTCCAACTGCGACATTGATGCCGAGGCACTGTTCGATTCATCAATTTCAGCGACTTTCAATGCATCGACATTGGAGGCCGAAAGTTCTGTGATCAGAACACTGTCGCGATGATCCGACAACCACTTCGAAAGATCTTCGGGGCTGCGTGTCTCATGGATGTAACGAAGTCCACCGAGAAAATTGAGTTGTCCTTCGTAAATGCCATACCATGCGACTCCACCCTCGTGACTTGCCACCGTTTGAGCCATTGGGCGGAGATCAAAGCCCTGCCAGATCGTTAATCTGACAGACACAATCAAAATGATCACGAACAGAATCGATGACGTACCAGCAGCAAACACAAGCGACTCGACGCGTTTAAACGACCACGGAATCAGCATCACTCCACATGCCACCAGAGGAACGACACACCAGTCAGCGACCACGTCTCGTATTACTCCGTCAAACGGTAAAGAGATATGATTGGCGAATAGTGGCAGGGTTGCGATCGCAAGAGTCCCCAGGATAAAGAAAGCCAGATCACGTTTCGGGATTGGCCCTTCGACTACCGTCAAAAGTCGAGTCAGAACTAAAGCAAATGCAGGAATCACCGGCACCAGATAATGTATCTGTTTGCCACTCACCCACGAGAGAATCAACAACGAAGCTCCCGCCCAGCAAATCAGGAACTTCATTTGCGAATCAAGTTTTGTAATCCGCAAACCGCGCCAGATTGTTCCGAGAGAAATCCACGGCAGCAGACACAGTGGCAGAAAGGGAAAGTACCACCAGAACGGGTGA
>CAZFDW010000146.1:6178-12859 GCA_964517865.1 uncultured Chitinophaga sp. | reverse complement strand
GTGGATTCAAGTCGTTTCGAGAAATCAATGTTGCTCAATGACCAAACAGCATGGGTCCCAATTGGCTCAGATCAGTCAGCAGGCGATCGGGCCTTTTTGCAGGCTCTTTGAGTACGGCGGCATCGACTTCCAGGCCGGATTTTTCAGCGACAAGCAGAGCCGTCTTCATCCCCACAGCGCGCGCCGGAACAAGATCCGTCGTCAGGCGACAGCTGATATGCAGGATTTCCCGTGCTTCGACACCGAGCGTTCTCAATCGATCGACAGCATAAGTGTACAGGGACCGCGACGGTTTTTTAACGCCGACGTCGTGGGACAGAATGATGGTCTGCGGACGGAAGAGTTCATACAACGGAGGCAGCGACCCCTGCACCGCCAGCGCACGCAACGTCTGCACCAGTGTGAAGGACTGGCCGTTGGACAAAAATCCCTGCAGCAGTTGGTTGCCGGCGATGTCAGTCATGGCCTGCACGGCACCTGCCCGAGCTTCAGTGCCTTGCAGGCAACTGTGAAAAAAATACGCCACCTTTTCACTGAACTCATCCAGATTGCCGTACAAGCCTTCGTCGAACTGATACTCCTTTTCAAACAGCCGCATGATAATGCTGCCCCAGGTTTCGACCAGATTTACCTCCGTCACGTCGCCTCGAACAGCCCCCTGCATCGATTGACGCTCGATGGTGCTCTTGTAAAGTCCGATCATGGATTGCCACGGCGGACCCGGTTTGCGGTACATGTGATTCCACATGTTGAATTCGTGAATCGTCTTGTCGAGCGCAATCTGCAACCGATCATCTTCATCAGGAAACAGCGTAAAACGACCGTCGGAAACTCGCAGCAATGTGCCGTAAACATCCCACAGGACAGCTCGAATGTCAGGAAGATGTTTGACCGAGGGCGTCGCCGGAACGGATTTTGGTGCAGGAACCTGCGGCCAGATCAGTCGGCGTTCGTCCAGGTGGTCAGCGTATTCGGCCAGAGACTGCGGCATGAGAGATTTAGAAAGAAATGGTCGTGAAGGACAGTGATTGGTCGGCGGTTTATACAGTACGGTGCCATGCGACGGATATGCATGTCCATCCTACGGAAGAAATTGCAACGCTGACGGTTGCTGCTGCGTCATACAGTGAAAGGCTCCCAGCCCCCAGATCAGGTCAATGGCGTCCACACCAACAATCGCTCGATCCGGATAACAGTCCTGCAGCAACTGAATTGCAGCATCGTCCGCAGGATCACCGAACGTCGGCACGATGACGGCCCCGTTTGCGAGATAATAGTTACAGTAGCACGCCGGCAGACGGTTGCCGTCCAGAAACTTTGGCTGCGGCATCACCAATGGAATCGGTTGCAGAAACTCACCAGCGCTGTTACGGCCAGCAGCGACGGCTTCAAAATTGGCTCGCAGATCCCCCGCCTCCGGTGCGTCAGGATGAGACGGGGCCGCCACGAGGACTCGACGTTCATCCACAAATCTTGCCACCTGATCGATATGGCCGTCCGTGTCGTCACCGATGATGCCATGCCCCGGAAGCCAGACGATCTGGCTGGCCTGCAGCCACTGCTTCAGCACGGCTGCCATCGATTCGCGTGTTGCTCCGGCATTGCGATTCGGATTCAGCAGGCAGCTTTCTGTCGTGAGGATCGTCCCTGCCCCGTTGCCTTCAATCGCACCGCCTTCCAGAATCAAGTCGGGCCGCAGGCTGCGAATCTGAAGATGTTCACCAATTCGTCGAGCCGTCAGTTCGTCAAGATCCCACGGCGGATACTTGCCGCCCCATGCGTTGTAGTTCCAGTCGATGATCACGCTTTGGCCAGCGGCCGGCGTGTCCGTGCGACCTGTCAGGAAAATCGGTCCATGGTCGCGGCACCACGAATCATTAACCGGAATGTCGATCAGTTCGGGAACAAAACGACTTCCGTGCCGATTGCACGCGGCATCGATCAATGGACGAGCGGCTGCCGCGACTCCGATACCTCCTGCGAGAATCCGAACCGGTTCGAAGCGTGCAACCGCAGCGACAAATTCTGCAAAGGCGGCAGGAATCCGTTCAAAAATTCCCGGCCAGGTGTCCGGATTCACAGGCCATGCGACCCATGTCGCATCGTGCTGTTCCCATTCCGCTGGCCAGCGATAGTTAGAGAGGATGTTCATTCGCCCTTCATCTTTGATTTCTCCGCCATGGTCTTCTCATCAGGCGACATTTCCTGTATCGGTTCAGTATCTTTCATTTCCGCGTCAGGATCCGACATCTCCGGTTCTTCCCCCGGCATCAACGATTCTGGTTTCGTATTGTCGGCAGCAGGCTTCGACTCAGTCGTCACTGTTTCGCCTGAAACCATCACGTTGTAATCGCCGTTGAAACCAAGCGTGCCGTTTGAAAACGTCCGTCCCTGGATTTTGAAAGTCTTCACTGACTTCGGCAGGCAGAAGTACAACTGCCCCTGTTCATCTTCAGCGGCACAGGGAAAAATCGTGGCATCGGCGATGGCCTGAATCGCATAACTCAGCGGACGACAGCTGGCATTCAACGCGACTCTGTCTCGCACAGCCGCAGCATCGATGGCGATTTGTTCGCCGTTGACTTTCAAAAGTTTGTCTTTGGCATATTGTGTTACGGCAGCCTGCAATTCATCCAGTCGAAGGCGATTCAGGTGCGGGCCTTCCTTTCGCCGCCAGATGGCCAGCGGTTTCTCCGCCGCCACATTCACCACGATCCATTGACTCTCCGACTGCGACGACAGCGTCACAAGAATTCCGTCGTCACTTGCCGAAAGTCGGCAGGCCATGACCTGACTGGCAAGTGATTCGGGTTGTGTCGTGAGGGTTTCCTGCAGGATCTTTCGGTCGTCTTCGCTGAGACTGATATCGCTCCAGGGAATTACGGACTTCGGAAGACTCAACCCATCCAGTCTTCGCCCCGTGAGTTCTCCATGCAGTTGCGGCAGGCTCCCCGTGAGACTGTATGCAATGATGCCGAACAGGACCAGAAAACAAATCACCGGCACACCGATCACCAGTGTCCGACTGGGCCGCCGCCGTGCATTTCTGCGGCGAGACCGGACCACGGATGTCGTCACCGGACGAACGGAAAACGGATCGTCTGAAGCCGGAACGTTGCCGTTCGTGACGACTGGAAGCCCCTCCGGCACCAACGGTCCCCCTCCATTTGCCGCCACAGGCTGTGTCTGTCTCATCGGCAACTGTGGCGGCGCCGACTGACCTGGCAGTGGGACAGTGGGAATCAACAGCTTCGTATCACATTTCGGACACCGCCCCTGTTTGCCCGCATACGCATCCGGCACCCGAATCGTTGCCTCGCAATACGCACAGTTAAATTCAATTGCCATAACACACGTCTCTGCTGCTCCGAAGATTCACGTCAACCACGTTTCACGTGTTCCACATTCTGACTCCCGGTCAGATCGGGAATTGTAAGTTGCAGCCTCCGGATTTTCGAGCACAGCTCGAGACGATCCGTACGTGCAGCCCACTTCACGGCAGGCAGTCTCATTTCACTTCCGATTCCAGGAGCTGACGAAGCGCGTCGAGCAGAACTGGTTCGACCGCGGCTGACACATTCGTCGCGCCCTCACTCGTTTCGTAACCGCCCTGCTCGTATGCGATGGCAGTGCCGATGTAGCACGGGCCGTAGTCACCGTACGCGGCCATGGCAACTTTCAGATCCGGACGCATGGCTTTCGCTGCCAGTTGGTATTCGACAAACAATTCACCCGGCATGTGAACGAGTCGAATGTCTCCGAGCGAAAGCATCGGAACGTCAATCGCATGCTGGCTTTGTTGACGCATCAGCCATGCCAGTTTCTGTGCGGCCTGAGTCGATGCCGGACGATTGGTTGCGGAAGCCCGCAGGTCAGCGCGGAAGCGAGTTTCATCGAAGCGCTCTGTCATGGGCAGCGACACTTTGACCGCGGTCCATGCAAGCTGCGCGGGAGTCAATTCCGTCTTCACCGTGGCATCGAACGCGCGCTTCATGCCGTCGGCCAGACGTGTCGCAAGCACCACCCGGTTTTCATAACTTCCGTCGTTGTACTTGCCTGCTCCCAGATTTCCACCCGCACCGTTGAAGTGAACATGCACGGCTGAAGGAACGGCCTGTTGACGAATAAAACGGGCGATGCCGGGGAAGTCGGGGCTCGGAATCCCCATGCGATAGTAGCTCTGCGGGTGGACGGCATAGTAACTGAGCACCGCGATCGGAACGTCGGCATTCCAGAAAGACACAATATTCACCATCGGATCGATTGTGCCGACCGGCTCGGCTCGTACCGCCGCATCGCGCGTCGCGGTGAAACGGGTCACACGCACCTTCCCATCAGCGCCCAGAATACGACGGTTCGACGCCACGTCGATGACTTCTGCCGTTCCAAAACCAACGTGTGTCACTGGCAGCAGTTTCTGCATTGCTTCTTTGACCGCCGCGGCCGTGTTGTGCATCGCCTGCCGCGCAAACGCGCCGTCGAACGGTCCAAGTTGCGGTGCATTGACGTCACGCAGTAACTGCTCGGCCGTGTAGTCAACATGCGGAGCATCGTGCTGATGCAGCGTATGCACTGCCACTCGATCAGAAGTCGTGCCCGCAGCAGCAGCAATCGCTTCCCGCCATTCATCATGTGCTTCGTTTGCAATGCCGAGGAAATCGACCGCACACAGCACAATCGGCGAACCGCTGCCTGTGAGAATGATTCCGCGGCTTCGCAACGTCAGCTCATCGACTCGTTTGACGGGATCGTAGGCCATGTGACTTCCGACCGGCGGCGTCACATCCACGTCAAAGGTCGCCAACATCACTGCGGCGGGATTCTGAGCGTGTCCGACTGCAATGGATTCTGTCCACACGCCGATCGTCAAACACAGCAGCAGTAACGCCGCAGGATTGCGCTGGACCGCATTGAACGGCGGAAAGGCACGACTGTAGCGATTCCGGTGACAGGTCGTGCGGGACAGCAACGGCATGCGAAGAACTCCAACAAAAGTGTTCATGGACTATTTCTTGTGAAACTCCGGAAGTGGGTAATGCGGCAGAGGTACTGTCTGAGCCAATTCGGCCAGTTCCTGCAGGCGGAGCCAACCGCGGGTCAGCAGGGTTTCACGATCCGCGATGTCGGCCGGATCAAACAGTCGCCGATCGAAATCGCCTTCGACCGTGACCGGTACAAAATCCGGGTGCGTGATGAACTGTGCGACGACAGGATTGCATCGCAGATGGCGTTCGGCCGCGCCGAGCAATTCGTTGGACGAAAGCTCCCCGGTGACAAAGCGAAGATACAAATCGCTCTCGCGAATCGATTCCACTTCTTCGCCACAGACGTCACACAGATACCCCTGATCACAGCGTGCCATAGTCAATCTTAATCTTAATCCTAATCTTACTCTTAATCTCCTTTTTCAACCTGAGTCACCGACGAGGGCAGTGAATCGATTATGATTAAGAGTAAGCTTAGGATTAAGAGCGAAAAGAAATCTCACTCGTACCAATCGGCAGACGCCGAATGCCTTAGTTGTCCAGAATCTTTGCACGCAGTTGCGTCAGCAGCCGTACGGCATGGCCGATGTCGGCTTTCTGACGTTCGCGGTCCTGTGGAATTTCGCGTTCGATGGTGAGCGGCCCGGTGTAGCCCAGTTCCAGCAGAGTTCGCAGGTAAGTTTCCATACCAACGTCGCCGTCACCGAGCGGAACTTCCTGGCCCCATGCCGTGCCGCGTACATTTGGTGCCGCCCATTTTGCATCCTTGCAGTGAATACTACGGACGAAGTGGCCGACTTTTTTGAGAGCCGCGATCGGTTCGCCGGTTCCGTACAAAATCATATTCGCGGGATCAAAATTAATGAACAGGTTCTTTCTTCCGACGTCATCAATGAAATGCAGCAGATGGTCGGCAGATTCCTGTCCGGTTTCCAGATTCAATTGCTGGCCATTCCGGGCCACATGGTCCAGCAGATCTCGCGTCGTGGTGATCAGATCCGTGTAACTTGTGGATGAAGTCTCATGCGGCACAAAGCCGATGTGCAGAGCAACGGTGTTACAGTTCAGCAACCGCGTGAAGTCGCTGATCTCTTTCATTTCCTGCACACGCGCTGCACGTGTGACTTCCGGCACCAGTCCGACTGTCCGCGCGGACGTGGCAATATCGGCGTAACTCTCGCCTTCAAAGCCACCGAACACCGCCGTCACTGTCATCCCGGCATCCTCGCATTTTTTCAGGAATGCTCCGGCAGCGGCGGCATTGCGACTCGCCGCATGTGGTGCATGGAGTTGAATGGTCGGAACTTTCAGCTCGCGAACAACATCCAGATGAACCCCCAGTCCGGCGTCGATGGACGCAAAAACACCGATTGGCCATGTCGTCATAAATCTCTCCTGTGCCTTATGGTCGAAGTGAACTGCCGCATGTTGGCACTCTCAGCGGATGAACGCAACCCAGCCGGGCAGGTCCGATGAATAAGGTCGCAGTCGCGGATTTCCGGTTGTGCATTTCATTTTCATCGGGGTCAGTTTTCGCATGCTTCTCAATGTGAGATCATGCGAATCCAGCATACTCACCCGCCAACTCGTCACAATTGGAATACACCCGGGAATCCGCCACAGCACTTGTCCTGAAAATCATAGTCGCTTCTGAACGTCCCCATGCTGAAAGAATTCCTGACGGCCTCCATCTGGG
>CAZFDW010000146.1:0-6078 GCA_964517865.1 uncultured Chitinophaga sp. | reverse complement strand
CGATTGCCAGCACAATTCCCGGCCATAGTCTTCCGCAATTGTCCGTCTGAGATTTGCATCCATCCATTTGCACGCCATTCAGTTTGAGTATGCAGCCTCGTTTGATCACTCAGCCCACACCTGCCGTTTGATTCGTCTGTCGAAGCGTTTCTGAATCAGTCGTCGAGGCCCGCTTTCGATGTTCGGCGATTGATGGGCAGGAAATACAGCTATTTTTCAGTACAGCGAGGCAACAAGTCACCGCTGGAATCCTGGAGAAACGACATGACGACGGATGAAATCCGCGAAGTCATGTCCATCGTCACGCCTCATTTTCCGGTTGAACAGTACTGGCCGATTCACGGCCCTAAGGCTCTTAACCCTGGAGTTACGTCAATGATCAAAACCCTGCCCATTGTCAGTTCCATTGCCTCAATGCTGCGCGGACCAGACCCGCGTCACAAAGCCAGCTGTTCGCTGTCACGCATCGTGTCTCAGCTTGATCTGCGCGACATGCCGTACGACGAAGGTGTAACAAAAAATCGTCGCGATGGTGTCACCCGGCATGTTTCCCTCGGTATCTGGCTGATCCCGATTGATGACAATCAGAGCCCCTCAGCAGCCGATACGTCGTTCGCTGAACCGGCTGTCACATGCGATCTGCGGCGCCATGGTATCGGTGTTCTTGTCCCGAAACAGACGACAGCCAAACGATTTCTGGTTGCAGTCGCCGACTTTGATGAATCATGGCAATTCTTTCTGACCGAAGTACGCCATCAGTCAGTTCGACCGGGCGGCTGGTTTCATCTGGGACTGGAAGTCATCAGGATTGTGGAACCGGAATCATTGCAGATATCGCATTTCCGGAATCGCCGGAGTGAATTTTCAGGGTCCTGAAGCAGTTGTTGCGAAGCACGATCCATAACATCACGCGGCCACATCAAACATCCTCGACACCAGTTCTGCATCCGGCGGTTCGGTCAGCCACGTGACGATCACGCCGGACACAATCGACGTCATTAATCCCCAGATCAGTGGATCGAAACCCAACAGAAAATACGGACGGAACGACGTCTGAGCCCCGATCGGAGTCTGCGGGACGAGATCCGCAATTCCGATCGTGTACAGCACCAGCACCGTGATCGCTCCGCTGAGCATGCTCGTCAGAACACCGCATGAGTTTGCTCGTCGCCAGTAACATGCCATCACGGCGGGAACCAGAAACGTCGCGGCTGCTCCGGACGTGCTGAACACGATGAACGCCTGCAGAAACTTCACCGGATTCCAGTTAATAACGACTGACAGGGAACCGGCAAAAATCATCGTACACCATGCCGCGACGCGCAGGTGATTGCGATCCGCTTTGGGATTGACGAAACGCTGATAGATATCGCGTACAACTGCCGAGGACAGGACAACCAGATAGGAACTGACCGTAGCCATCACGGCACCAAACGGAGCTGCAAGAATCAATCCCGCAACGATCGAACCTGCCGGCCACTTGCTGGTCGTCATCAACGCCAGACGCGGAATGATCTCATCCGTTTTTTCCAGATCAGGAATCAGTGCCCTGCCGCAGATACAGATGACAATCAAGGGCAAATAGATCCCCATGTTGTAAAGACTTAACAGGTAGATCGATTTGCGAATGACACTTGTGTCCTGACTGGCCATCAGCCGGACCAGCCCGGCAGGGGTCCCAACGCCGCCCCAGACCCAGACGATGAAGAACGAAATGGCCAGTGACAGCGGAAGAAAATCGGACGCTCCTTCACCACTGCTGTAGCCCGGTCCCATAACATATCCCGGGCCTGTATTCTTCAGCGAAGTCAGCGTCGCGTTTTCGAGTCCTCCCGCCGCCGTCAGCGACGCATAGAGCAGGATCATCACGCCGACGAACATCAACAGGCTCTGAAACAGGTCTGTCCAGACAGCGCCCAGAAAGCCTCCGATGAGAGTATAACCGACCACCGTACTTGAAAAGATCAGCAGTCCGATGTGATACCGCGTCAACTTGATTTTGTACCACGGCAGAATGATGTCATATGTGATTTCAGATGCGGGGGTTACGTCTTCAGCCAGCGACAGTTCGGATGAATCCGGCCAGGCCAACTGCATCACAATCGCCCCGGCTTTGAACTGTGCGAACATCAGGAACGACATATACAGCAGCAAAAAGATCGTGCAGGTCAATCCCACAGCGGGACTGTTGAAGCGAGTCCGGAACAGATCGGGGACCGTGATCGCTCCCGTCCGGCGACTCAAATGTGCCAGACGTTTTCCGATAATGCCAAATCCAGTGAGCGGGACGACCATGTAACTGCCGATCCATAACGCCACGATCCAGCCGTGTTTGTAGACCAACGACGGAAATCCCATGAAAGTTCCGCCGCTCTGGACGGTCGCGGTCAATGCGAGCGCCCAGGCTCCAAGGCCTCGATTCCCAAGGAAGAAACCCTTCATGAATCCCCCGCTCTGAGTCGCCCGATTGGCCATCACGCCAATCCAGACCGACCCCAGAATGAACAGGACAAGCATGAACATCGCGCCGTAACCCGCACGGGGTGCAGGCGGATCCACGGCCAGAATCAGCAGGCGGTTCGTGAGGCTGTCGAAGTGAAGGAGTGCGGCTTCCTGCATGGCTCAGCCCCCCAATCCAAGATCGTCGGCGTTTTCAACATCCTCACCCAGATGCCCGTCACGAAACAGCAACGCACTGAAAAGGCATGAGACGACGGTGCAGACACACCACGGAACAACGATTCCCCAGAAAATCCAGTCAGGGAATCCGTACACGAATCTCAGTTCTTCCACCGGCCGGTGATAGCCCATGCGATAACAGACTGTGATCGTCCATGTCATGGCAATCAGCCAGATGCTGACGACGACAATGGCTTCACGAAATGAAGAATTGACGACTGGATCCTGTTGGCGTGTCATGTGGTGGGACCAGGCTGGAGGGAGCAAACGGGGCCCGAATCGTAGCTGAACTCGACCAATTTCGGAGCGAACGGGCGCAGCTTTTTTGCAGATTCCGCGAACGCTCCGTTAAACTCTGTGTCACAGAGCCTGCTCTCCGGCGTGAATTGAACTGAAGGCCTGGTCCGGGGTGTAGTCGCGTTCGATTGTGAAATTGGGAGGGCGAGGCTCCTGCCGAGCCGACGACAGCGGAAACGCACTCCCGAGAAACGCACGGCTCGGCAGGAGCCTCGCCCTCCCGAGAATCGAAGTGAATTGCGCCCTTGCCGAAATCCACGACCGCAGCCCTGTTCTGGCGTGTGCCGTTAAACGATTCACTCCGCACCGCCGGCCGTGTACAATTCAAAAAATGCGGCCTTCGTGCCAGAGAAAATTGGTCAGCTGAATTGACGTGGTAAATTCTATAAGGACATTTGAACTTGGGTGATCCAAAACGAGATTCGCTGAAAGTCGGCAGTCAACGTGCCATCTTAGTGGGAGTGTTCCATCCGGATGATGCTTTTGCCAGGACCGGCGCGCTCGATGAGCTGAAGGGCCTTGTCAGAACGGCTGGAGTCGAGGTTGTCGGCGAAATGACGCAGCTGCGTGAGACGCCACATCCGTCCGTCTGCATCGGTCGCGGAAAACTGGAAGAACTCAAAGAACTGGTGCTGCAGACCGACGCTCAGGTTGTGATCTTCGACAACAACCTCACCCCGTCGCAGGGACGCGCGCTGGAACAGTCGCTCGAAAAGCCGATTGTGGATCGCAGCGAAGTCATTCTGGATATTTTCGCGACGCATGCCCGAACGCACGAAGCCATGCTGCAGGTTGAGCTCGCTCAGTTGCTGTATTTTCGCACGCGGTTGAAGCGTATGTGGACACACCTCGAACGCATGGGCGGCGGAGGTCTTGGCGGCCTGGGTGCTGGTCGTGGTCCCGGTGAAAAGCAGTTGGAAACCGACCGGCGATTGATTGACAAACGTATCTCGGAGTTGAAGAGCAAGCTGCACGAAGTTGAATCCCGGCGCGTTCGTACAGTTTCCTTGCGGCGCGAACAACCGACGGTGTCCATCGTGGGCTATACAAACGCCGGTAAGAGTACACTGATGCGTTCACTGACTGGTGCCGATGTACTGGTTGAAGACAAACTTTTTGCAACTCTGGACACGCGGACTCGCCGCTGGAAACTGCCGAATTTTGGCGATGTGTTGTTGAGTGACACGGTCGGGTTTGTTCGCAATCTGCCGCACCATCTGGTCGCGTCCTTCCGATCGACTCTGGAAGAAGCACGCCACGCCGATCTGTTGTTGCATGTTGTCGATGCCAGCAGTCCGGAAGCCGAACGTCAGATTCAGACTGTGTACAAAGTGCTCGATGAGATCGGTATTCAGGTTAAGAACGTACTGCTGATATTGAACAAGGTCGATCGCATCGAGGATCAGTCGATGGTCGATGTTCTGCGACGGCATTACGACGACACGGTGACAATCAGTGCGGCCACCGGCATGGGACTGGATCGCCTGGCCGAGATCGTTGCCGAGCGGTTGTCGGGCGGTTTTGCGGAAATTGAAATTGAAGCCAGTGTCGGAAACGGACGACTGTTCGCCTGGTTGACACAACACTCAGAAGAACTCAGTCGCACCTACACCGACGAAACATCGGCGCGCGTCCGGATCTTATGCCGTATCCCGCGTCAGGCCATCGGCCAGATCCCGGGCGAAAATGTGACGATCATTGAACATGCCGCAACAACGTAGCTTGACTCTCCGAGTCGAGTTGTGTTTCGCAGATTGTCAGACTTGCGAACAGTCCAGTTGCCAGGAGTCTGTCTGAATACCGTGTTTTTGTCAGCGGCAAGGAGCTCGCCGCCGGTTTCCGACTGAAAACACGGCAGACACACACCCGCGGCTAGCGGGTTGTTGACTTAATCGTTTACCGCCGAGCCGGAGGCGACGGCTATTCCGCGAGCCGTCGCCTCCGGCTCGGCGGTAAACAAAGATGCGAAATCGGGGACTAAATCAACAGCCCGCTAGCGCCTTGCGGCTCACAATTCTGGAGTAATGGGAAAGACTCCTGGGGCATCCTGCTTTGTCAGCGACTCGTACAGGACTCACCTCGGCACATCTCCAAACGCCGCCTCAACCGCCGCATCATCGCTGTCCTCTTCGAACGAAAGCCCTTTCGCGAACCACGGATAAATTGCGGGTACGACGAGTGGTGTGAGTAACGTGGATGTGATCAGACCGCCAATCACGACGGAAGCCAGCGGACGCTGCATTTCCGCCCCATCGCTGGTTGACAGAGCCATCGGCAGAAAGCCCAGACTGGCGACAAACGCAGTCATCAGTACCGGACGCAGGCGAGACAGAGCCGTTTCGCGTGTCGCTTCAGGCAACGGCATTCGTTGCTTTCGCAGATGTTCGGCTGCGCTGACCCAGACGAGTCGCTCGCCAAGTACGGACGCTGTCACTCCTGTGTTTGCTCATGCAGTCGCCCTACTTTAGAGTGCTGCGAAACGACAGTCAACAACCGCAACAACCGACAGCACGGTTATCGGCCATGCCGGTTCGGTCAAGAACCCGGACGAGAAAATGGCGATCAGGCAAATCGAAATGGATGAGTGGCAACACCCAGAAACCGTTCTCTCCATCATGTTTCGGAAAAGCCTTGAGAACAACCGTCTACTGCCGCTGTTCGAGAAAATCTTCGGGTGGGGTACCAAAAGCAGTTCCAACGATGTCGATCTGGAGAACAGGGTTTCCGTCGAGGAATCGAAGGGATATTGCAAAAACCGAAAAAGGATGAGTGTATGGCAAAGAAAAAACTGAAGAGGCGACTTCTGTGAACATCACTGTCGTCGAAGGCGATCTGCTTGATCAGGACGTGGATGTCATCGTCAACGCATGGAACCGCAACATCATCCCGTGGTGGCTGCTTCTGCCTCAAGGCGTGTCCGGTGCCATCAAACGTCGTGGTGGCACGGCACCGTTCATTCGAAATGTCTTTTACCAGATCGTCGATCATCTCAGGGACGCCTGAAACAAACGGCTCTTGTACAAGGTCGGTCGTTGGGCCATCAAAGACCCATGTCTCTCAGACATTTCTCGGGCTCCTTGAAGCACCTCTCTTCCATCATCG
>CAZFDW010000145.1:0-12913 GCA_964517865.1 uncultured Chitinophaga sp. | reverse complement strand
CGTGATGATCGGAAGAGCGGGAATGGATTCCTCTCGCAGCGGTCTGCTGTCAACATTACTTATGACGCTTCCACTGATTGTGGTGCCGGCGGTTGCGCTGTTGCGCCCGCCGGGGCATGTCGGTATGGCCACCGTCGATCTTGCGGCGTCCGATGGCGAGGAAGTCGATTCGCTCTTTGAGGGTTTCCCCGACTTTGAAGCTGACACTGCCGGAGCAACCCAGACGGAGACTGCAGGACATTCTGATCCCGATGGCATGCAGCAACACGATCCCGGATCGAAGGCAGAAGGTGACATTTCCGGGGATCCGAAATCTCCGGATGCTGCTCGGCAAAAGAATCTTCCGCCCGGTACTTCACGGCCGCCTGATGCGAACAAAGATCCGTTCCTGCCCGACGATCGGACACATGCACCACCGCCGACGGAACGACACGATACTGAGCCGTCACTGCGGAGCGGATCAGACCTGGATAAGGTAAAGGCCGATGCCGGGCTGATCGTTGAACAGTTAACCGCGATGGGCGCGTTGCACACGATGTGGTTTGAAGCCGGCGACAAAACTCCGGTCGGTTTAGCGGTCTTTTTTCGTGGCTCGCAGGAACTGACGCGCTTCCGTTTCGAAGCCGTCGGAGAAAGCCGCGAAGCCTGTGCCCGTGACGTGCTGGAGCAGGTCACACGCTGGCAGCAGCAGAATGCTGTGCAATAGAATCATTTTCATCTGCGTTCCGTTATGTGGTACACAACACGGCGAAATCCTGCAAGCATGCCCTGTGGCAATGGACAACTTGCAAATCCTTATCCCGGCGACACACAACAGCCTCAGCGAGAAAAGTTTCGTTGGCTTGATCGGTTGTTTCGCGCGCGACGGTCTGCACTCGCGGCACTCCAGATTCTCCCTGACGGGGGCCTGATTCGATCCACACGCATCGCGCGTCTGGAAGCCGCACTGTTGATCGCGGAAGGAGCAGTTCCTGCGCGCAAGCTGGCTCAAGTCGCCCGCCTGATCGACGCAAAAGAAGTGCAGCAATTTGTGCAGGTTCTGAATGACAGCTACGATCGAACTCGATCCGCATTTCGAATCGAACAGACAGCGGTTGGATATATTTTGATGACCCGAGCGGCGCTTTCACCCTGGCTTGATCGTTTGCACAATCGTCAGGCCGAAATGAAACTGTCATCACCGATGATGGAAACTCTCACGATCATCGCCTACCAGCAGCCTGTCACTCGAGCTGATGTGGAAGCTATTCGCGGCGTGCAGGCGGCAGAAATGATCCGTCAACTCATGGATCGCAGTCTGGTCCGCATCGGCGGCGAAGACGATTCACTCGGTCGCCCGTTCCTGTATCTGACGACTCGGGAATTCCTCAGCTTGTTCGGCCTGTACCGCCTGGAAGACCTTCCCAACTACGCCACGCTCCGCCGCCAACGCACCCTGCCTGCGATTGCTGAAGCGTGTCATGATGAGGACGATGAGGACGAGGAAGCGGCCTGAACTGAATACGTGGATCGGACAAAGTACGCGGATGGCAGTCCATATCCACTGCCAGCAGGCACAGAGATTGCCAATTCGTGAATCATTCCGGAAAAGATGAACGATGTCAGTGTGGCGACCCAGCCTGCGACGATTTCATGGTTGTGAACAAACTGTCCGGCGACGATGAAAAACATAATCGCTCCGACAACGGTCTTAACAGTGGCGACGACCCACTGCCGCGCTCCGTCCAGCTTAACTCCCACGAAGCTGCTGTTGAGCAGCATCCACCAGTCTGACAATTTCTGGCTGCATGTTTCGCGCGGGATCAGTCAATAGAGCATCTGTCAGGCTAAGGGAGGTGTTCCGGTCAGCGCAGACGATATGTCTTACGCTGGACAATTTGATTCGGAGAGTCAAAATTCTGTGAGTAGCATCACCAGTATCGAAAGGCTCCCATGTCATTTCCGCGCGTTTCCACGTTGAAGACGCCACACCGATTTCAACAGCGTCTCGATGATCTGAACCTGGATCTCCCCTTTGATGAGACGGTGGATACTGGCGCTCACGCACCGCTCGATCAGCCGCTGAATTCGATTTGTGGGGAAATCGGCAATCGCTGGTGCATCCTGCCGATGGAAGGCTGGGACGGAACAACTGACGGTCGTCCGACGGACCTGACCCGTCGTCGCTGGAAAAATTTCGGACTCAGCGGAGCGAAACTGATCTGGGGCGGCGAAGCAGTCGCGGTACGCCCGGACGGTCGAGCGAATCCCAACCAACTCCTGATCAACTCGCGTACAGTCGGCGATCTGGAAGCGTTGCGAAACATCCTTGAGCTGGCTCACCAGGAACATATCGGCAGCACCGACAACCTGCTGATCGGCCTGCAACTGACTCATTCCGGACGCTTCGCCCGGCCGAACGACAAGAAGCGACTTGAGCCACAGATTGCATATCACCATCCGCTTCTTGATGCAAAACATGGAATCACTCACAGTGACACCGTGTTATCAGACGATGACATCAAGCGACTGATTGATGATTTTATTGATGCCTGTCGCCTGGCTCAGAAGGCTGGTTTCCGATGGGTCGATATCAAGCACTGTCACGGCTATCTGGGGCATGAGTTTCTCTCGGGATATGATCGTATCGGTGAGTATGGTGGCAGTTTTGAAAATCGAACGCGGTTTTTGCGCGAGATTGTCGCGGGTATTCGAACTGAGGTGCCGGGACTGGGGATCGGAGTGCGGCTGAGCATCTTTGATTTTGTCCCGTTTCATCCGGGCGCAACCGACGATCGGACGGGTGTGCCGCTGCAGGCACGCGATTATCGATATGCATTTGGCGGTGATGGTACCGGTCTGGGAATCAATCTGGACGAGCCGCAGCAGTTTCTGGAGTTGCTGCGCTCGCTGGGGATCGATCTGCTGTGTTCAACGTGTGGCAGCCCGTACTACAATCCGCATATTCAGAGGCCGGCATTATTTCCACCATCGGACGGTTATCAGCCGCCGGAGGATCCGCTCACGGGAGTTCATCGACAGATTTTTGCGACTGCAGAGCTCAAACGCCGCGTGCCGGAAATGATCGTCGTCGGATCCGGCTACTCGTACCTGCAGGAGTGGTTACCGCATGTTGGTCAGGCAGTGCTGCGGCTTAAAATGGCCGACAGCATCGGACTGGGCCGCATGGTACTGTCGTACCCTGACCTGCCTGCGGATGTGGCATCCGGCCGCGCGATGAACCGCAAAAAAATCTGCCGCACGTTCAGCGATTGTACGACCGCCCCCAGAAATGGAATGGTCTCCGGTTGTTTTCCGCTCGATCCGTTCTACAAGGCCAGACCGGAACGAGATGAGCTGAAGAAGTTGATTGAGGCGTCTCGATCAGAAGATATCGTCAGCCCTTCCCTGAAGTGAAGAGAAAGTCAAATCTGAGTGACTCCGGCGGAGTAATACGTCATCATATTCGCACAATTCAGGTACTCCGATCATTCGTCCAAAGAAAAACTGTAATGTCCAAATCTGTCAGTAAAAGCATGTCAAAATCTGTACGTCTGGAACCTGCCCGTTGCCTCTCCGGTATTGAACAGGAAATTCATCGCCATCTGAATTTCACTCTGGGGCACCATGATCAGCATGTGGATCCTCATTACCTGTATCGAGCGCTCGCAATCGCCGTGCGGGATCGGCTGGTCGCGCACTGGAAAAATACGCATGACAAGATCACGCACAGTGGTCGGAAGCGTGTCTCTTACCTGTCACTGGAATTTCTGGTGGGGCGGTCGTTGACCAATGCAGTTCTGAACCTGGATCTCGAAGACACCGTGCGCGACAGCCTGAAGAGTTACGGCATGAATCTGGAAGAGACGGCCGAACTGGAACACGATGCCGGTCTCGGCAACGGTGGGCTTGGGCGCCTTGCGGCGTGTTTTCTGGACAGTTGTGCCAATCTGCAGTTGCCAGTCGTGGGATACGGCATCCGTTACGAATACGGCATGTTCAATCAGCACATTGAAAACGGACGGCAGATCGAAGATCCGGATCACTGGCTGAGAGACGGCAATCCCTGGGAACTGGAGCGTCCTGAAGATACGCGACGCATCCATTTCTACGGCTATTCAGAATATTTCATCGACAGCAACGGAAAACCTTCTGCGCGCTGGGCAAATACTCAGGATGTTTTGGCGGTACCGTACGACATGCCGATTCCAGGACACAAAAATGGAACGGTGAATACGCTGCGACTATGGCGTGCATCGGCAACCGATGAATTCAACCTCGCAGAATTTAATTCCGGCGGATACTCCGAAGCTGTCGCGGAGAAAAATCTCGCCGAACAGATTTCGATGGTGCTTTATCCCAACGACGCCAGTGAAAACGGGAAAGAGCTGCGCCTGAAGCAGCAGTATTTCCTTGTTTCCGCCAGCCTCCAGGATGTGATGAGTGAATGGATTGCCATTCACGGTGACGATTTCAGTGAGTTTGCAGCCTACAATTGTTTTCAACTGAATGACACTCATCCCGCCTGTGCCGTCCCGGAACTCATGCGTCTGTTGATGGATGAACATGGATTCGAATGGAACGACGCCTGGGAAATTACGTCGCAATGTATGGCTTACACGAACCACACATTGCTGCCCGAAGCGCTGGAACGCTGGTCTGTTTCCCTGTTTGGTCGACTCTTACCGCGACTGATGGACATCATCCGGGAGATTGACAGACAGTTCAGAATGCAGCTCGCAAAATTGTGGCCGGACGATGTGGGGATCAGAGATCGGATGTCGCTGATTGAAGGTGGTGATCATCCGCATGTTCGTATGGCATTCCTGGCGATCGTCGGCAGTTTCTCTGTCAATGGAGTTGCCGGGCTGCACACTAAGTTGCTGAAGTCGGGTCTGTTTGCAGACTTTTACAAACTGTGGCCCGAGAAATTCAATAACAAAACGAACGGCGTGACTCAACGACGCTGGTTGAGTCACTGTAATCCTGGTCTGCGGGATCTGGTCAATGAGACAATCGGTACGGACTGGCACATGAAGCTTGAGAAGATCTCGCTCCTCCTTCCCTATGCCGACGATGCTGCATTCCGCGACCGCTGGCAGACCGTCAAGCAGACCAATAAGCAGGGCTTGATCCGGTATGTCAATCAACTCACGGGTGTTCGATTTGACCCGCACGCGCTCTTTGATGTGCAGGTGAAACGAATCCACGAATACAAGCGTCAGTTGCTGAATGTCCTGCATGTGATCCACCTGTACGACAGAATTCTCCGCGATGATACGGTCGGGATGGTTCCGCGCTGCGTCTTGATCGGCGGCAAGGCGGCCCCCGGTTATCACGTCGCAAAACTGATCGTCAAACTGATCAATGATGTGGCTGCGGTAGTGAATTCCGAAACGAAGGCTCGCCATCTGCTGAAACTGGTGTTCCTGCCGAATTATCGCGTGTCTGCGATGGAGGTCATTTGTCCGGCAACGGAACTTTCTGAACAGATTTCGACAGCCGGAAAAGAAGCCTCCGGCACCGGCAACATGAAGTTCATGATGAACGGGGCACTGACGATCGGAACTCTGGACGGCGCTAACATTGAAATTCGTGAACAGGTCGGCGAGGAGAATTTTTTTCTGTTCGGACTGACGGCGGATGCGGTTGCCGAGATTCGCCAAAGTTACGATCCGAATGCCATCATCGCACAGGACCAGGACATTCAGCGTGTGCTGAATCTGCTGGAGGGAGGGCACTTCAATCGGTCGGAACCGGGCATCTTCAATATCCTCACATCCGGATTGCGGAGTGGACACGATCCGTGGCTGACGATCGCCGACTTTCGCAGTTACATTGATGCTCAGAAAAAAGTCAACGAAGCTTACAAAGTTCAGACAGAATGGAATCGCATGAGTATCATGAATACTGCGGCCAGCGGCTGGTTTTCCAGTGATCGCACGATTCAGCAGTACGCGGATGAAATCTGGCACGTCAAACCGGTGAAATCGCGAGGAGCGAAGCGCTGATTCGCTGTTTGCAATGCGCCCCCATGTCTCCGCCGCGGGTTTGGCGTGAATCTCCCTGGTCGTCTGTCAATCGTGTGTTGATGTGTGCCACTGGCTCTGCCAGTGTTTCCTGCAAAATGGGGAGCACTGGCAAAGCCAGTGGCACGCAACCCATCAATGAACGCATGACAGAGCACTCGTATCACTGAACCCACTACCCCGACAGTCGCGCGAAGTGGTTCTGAATTTCTGCGGCAGTACGGCCCTGTTCGCCCATTTCGAAGGCGCGCTTGACGGGTTCATTCAGCAGTACGATCAGGCCATAGACGAACTGGACGAAAGCCGCATCACTGGCCGGTTGTAAATCTGCGATTCTTGTAGGGTGCGTGAAGCGGAGCGCACCACTTTCCTGCACAACCGCACATGGTGCTTTGTCAATGCTTGATTTTGGGGTAGGCCGGACCAAGCGCAGCGCAGTTCCGGCACATGGTTGACACCAGCCGGAACTGCGCTACGCTTGGTCCGGCCTACAGACTCAACCCCAATTTCTTGTCTTGCCAAGGCACTGGTTGCATATCGTCAATAATTGGTCAATCTTGCAATCCGCATCTGAACTGACATCGTCATCGACTTCGGATACGATCCTGAGCCGGTGTCCGTAACGAAACACTGTTTCCCGTCGAAGTCATTGAATGCCGGTCGAAAATCCAGAAGATGTGGTCGCCCAGAGTGCCAACTCCGTCGGAGTTGTCAGCACTCAATCCGTCGAGTTGTTTTACTCGTCGAACCCCCTGCGGTTTGCAAGTGGTCAGGAACTCAGCTCGATCACCGTTGCCTACGAGACCTACGGTACGCTCAATACCGATGCCAGCAACGCCATTTTTGTCTGTCACGCACTGACAGGTGACGCGCATGCAGCTGGTCTGCACTCCACCGTTGACAGTAAGCCGGGGTGGTGGGACGGCTTTATCGGACCTGGTAAGGGACTTGATACAAATAAGTACTTCATCATCTGCGCTAATGTGCTCGGAGGTTGTCAGGGAACAACTGGACCAGGATCGATCAATCCGTCCACCGGAAAACGGTACTGTCTCAGTTTTCCGTTCCTGACAGTTCGCGATGTCGTGGCGGTTCACGCTGAACTGGTCCGACATTTTGGAATTCGACAACTGCTGGGTGTGGTCGGGGGCAGTCTGGGCGGGATGCAGGTGCTCGAATGGGCTGTGCGATTTCCGGAACAGGTTCGCGCCGCCATCGTGCTGGCATCCGCGCCAAAACTGTCGGCTCAGGGAATCGCGTTTAACGCAGTTGGCCGGCGAGCCATCTATGCGGACCCGGGATTTATGAATGGCGAGTACTACGATTCCGAAGGCCCGCGCTACGGCCTGGCGCTGGCGCGGATGGTCGCCCACATCACCTATCTCTCGGAAGATTCGATTGAGCTGAAATTCGGCCGTCGGTTGCAGGACAGTGATCGATTCGCGTTCAGCATGCAGAAGGAAACCGAGTTTCAGATTGAAAGTTATCTGCATTATCAGGGCAAGCGATTCGTGCAGCGATTCGATGCGAACAGCTATTTGTATCTGACACGGATGATGGACTACTATGACCTGTCCGACGGTTTCGCGTCACTGGCCGATGCGTTGCGTCAGGCTCAGGCGCGATTTCTGGTGGCGTCGTACGATACCGACTGGTTATTTCCGACCAGTCAAAGTCGCGAACTGGTTTCAGAACTGCTGCGAGTTCGCAAACATGTTTCTTTCGTCGAGCTGCCATGTCCCTACGGGCATGATTCATTTCTGATCGACCTTGAACCACTTGCCCGCATGGTCGGGCCATTTCTGGACCGGACGTTCGAGGCGTAGTGCCTGCCGCTGAATTCCGGCGGAGTTATACCACGGCGTACACATGGTCGCGCACCGGCTGAAAGGTCAAACCACAAATGTCAACTCCTGCACCGGATCAGAATCACCTGATCGAATCGCGCCTTGAGCGAATCGAATCGGCTCTTGCACATTTGCAGCATGATGTGGACAGTCTGAACTCCGCGTTACTGGGTCACTTTGGCAGGTTGCAGGAACTGGACAGTCGATTTGTGCGGCTCGAACATGAACTGCATTCATCCGATGATCCAACCGAACGCACCGAGGCCGAAACTGAGCGACCTCCCCATTATTGAGCCGGATCAGTGCGCCTGCGCGTTGTTGGTCGCGCTCTGCGGGCAGCCCATGATCAAAGACCGGCTGACATGGAAATCTCTCCAACAGGCAGTTTTAAGATGTCCTCAATGTGGTTATGCTCGCATCTCCGCAAAACTCGTCAGCATGATTAAGAATCCCATCATCGGACGCAGCTCATGTCCCGCCGCAACATTCATCGCAGATTTTCTCCGTCATCCGATCTGACGCGACGTGCGTTCGCCAATACATCGTGCCTCGGTTTTTCCGGTCTCGTTGCGGCCGCGATGCTGGCGCAGGAAGATCGAGCAGCAGCCGATCATCCCCGGGAATGGCAGGCTCCGGACGGACTTCCGCATCGCACTCCGAAAGCCAGGAGTGTCGTCTGGCTGTTCATGAATGGCGGCGTTTCGCAGGCAGAATCCTTCGATCCCAAGCCGATGCTGACGCAATACGCAGGCAAGTCCATCAATGAGACGCCATTTGCTGACGTGCAGAATCCCGAAAAACTGAAGCTTGCGCGGGTGACGGTAGTCAATGACGCCAACGGGCAGCAGCGGAATAAGCTGTATCCGCTGCAGGTTGGTTTCCGGAAATACGGACAGTCAGGAATTGAATTGAGCGACTGGGTTCCGCATGTCGGCAGCTGCATCGATGACATTGCATTGGTTCGCTCAATGTACACGACCGACGACAACCACGGCGCGCAGACACAGTTTCATTCGGGCAGGCACATGCTGGACGGGGAGTTCCCAACGCTCGGTGCCTGGGTCCACTATGGTCTGGGGACGCTCAACGACAATCTGCCGCAGTTTATCTCGATGGGTAAACGAGAATACTGGAACGCGAAAGATGGTCATTACCTTGGACCGGCGCATGACGCTGTGCCGATTCAGGTCGATCCGGCGAATCCGCTCGATTATGGCAAGTCAGCAGCAGGCCTGACGCACGCAGAGCAGAAACTGGCATTTGAACTGGTCGGGCGATTAAATCGATTCAAGGGTGAACAATATCCGAATGACGCCTCACTGGCGGCGCGAATCAAAGCGTATGAGCTGGCGTTTCGGATGCAGTCATCGGTGCCCGAGACGCTGGATTTCCGTTCGGAGACTCAGGCGACGCAGGACAGCTACGGACTCAACAATCCTGAGACGCGGGATTTCGGCATGCAGATGCTGGCAACGCGGCGATTCATTGAACGCGGCGTTCGATTTATTCAGGTTCAGCACGGAGCGGGCGGTGCCGGAGTCTGGGACGCTCACAGTGCGTTGAAGTCGAATCACGAAAAGAATTTCAAGGCCGTCGATCAGCCCATCGCAGCCCTGCTGAAAGATCTGAAACAGCGAGGACTGCTGGATTCGACGATCGTCGTGTTTGCGAGCGAATTTGGACGCACGCCGGGGACGCAGGGCGCGGACGGACGCGATCATCACATCTACGGTTTTTCCGTCTGGATGGCCGGTGGCGGCATCAAAGGTGGCATCGCGCACGGCGTCACGGACGAAATCGGTTTTCATGCCGTTGAGAATCGGCATTACGTCACCGACGTACATGCCACTATCCTGCATCAACTGGGGCTTGATTCGCGCCGCCTTGAAATCCCAGACCGCAAGCGTCTGGACATCGATCACGGACAGCCGATTCTGGCGATCGTGTGAGTTGGCGAGCGACTCCGTAGGATGGACATTCATGTCCGTCGCACCGGGAAAGAGCCTGGCCGTTCGGCAGGGCGTGTTTGGCGAGAGGCTCTCCATCCCGAAGGTGTAGGCCGGACCAAGCGCAGCGCCGTTCCGGCACTGCGGGAGCCTGCCGGAACGGCGCTGCGCTTGGTCCGGCCTACATTCTGCCTCCCACTCAAGGGGAAACGCAAGGCAACACAACTCAATCGCGGCGACCGAAGCGCCATTGATGATAGTTGGCGAGACCCTGGCCAGCGCGCCCGCCGGGCCAGTTGGAGCGATTCCATTGGCCAGTCTGGTCATCGGGACGTTCACCGTTGTAATACGAGAGGTGATCGGCGGACGACCATCCGCCGTCTTTCGAACCACCGACTTTCCCGGGAGCAAAACCGAACAAACGCTTCACCATCTGAATCAGTTGCAGACATGCGACCAGCGACACAAACATCAAAAGTCCCATGAGAGGCACGAATGGACCCATGTCAAAGATACGTTCGGCCAATGGCCACAGAAATGGCCAGCAGAGAATCATGGCCAATGTCGCGAGGCTGAGCCAGGGGCCATAGGGAATCTCGCGATCTCGCTTGGTGATCCATGCCAGCAGAGCGGCAAAAATTGCGAGCACCGGAGCCAAAAAGAAAACGGCCGTGACCGGTTGCCATCCGATCACACTGCCGATCATCGCCATCAGGACGACATCGCCGAAACCCATCGCTTCCTGCCGCAGTACCCAGGAGCCAGCCAGCCGCACCATCCAGACCATTCCGCCGCCGACAATTAGTCCGGCAAGGCTCACCATAAATCCATGCGCATGCGGATGTTCAGCTGCAAACGGCAGCCACTGCCATGAAAACAAGAGCGGCCGCCCCCATTCCGGTGAAATCGAACGAAGTGTCGATGCAACGCTCGGATCCTGAAACCAAAGCGGCACGATGAATGCCTGACCACAGATCGTTGATACGAGAATCGCAAAGAGCATCATCGGGACCGTTGTGCCGTCCGGGATGATCCTCAGTTCAAAATCGATGAAAGTGGCCACGATCAGGCAGCAGATCATGGCGATGTGGAGCAAGTAACGAATGTGCAGCCAGACGGGAGGAGACCAAAGCGTTGAGATGTTCTGCGGGCCATCAGGGCTTTGCAATCCCGCTTCACTGATCGGCCCCCAGAAATTTGTTGGCATCTCGATCTGATACACGACGACAAACAGGATTCCCGTGAGCAATTCCACCAGCGGATATCGCATCGAAATCGGGCGCCGACAGCTGCGACATTTTCCAAAGAGCAACAGCCATCCGACCAGGGGAATATTATCGTACCACTTGATCGATGCCGCGCAACGCGGACAGCCGGAGCCGTGGCTGGTGAGTGCTCTCAACTGATCCCGTAATCGAAGTTTCGACGGAAAGCGATGAATGCAGACGTTCAGAAAACTGCCAATGCAGCAGCCAAAGATGAACAGGAACGGCAGCACGAAGAGCCGAGGCAAATCAAAGTAGTTCACCGATCGCCTCCATCGCTTGCGGGACTCGGGAATCGTGCACCCGGCTGCGCGTCAATCTGTCGCGCGATCCTGCGTGCAACCTGTTCCGGCCATTCTCGTTCAGAATCCACAATGATCGTGGCACATTCGCGATACAGCGGCTCCCGAACTGCCATGACTTCGGCGACCTCTTCGGCGATCGGCCGACCGGTCAGGCTTGGCCGATTTTCACCCGCTGATCGATCGCGGCTGAGTCGTTTCGCAAGGGCTTCATTGGAAGCATGAAGCCACACGACCGGACCGGCCGCTTTCATTCGAGCGCGATTGACGTCCGCCAGAATCGCTCCACCACCGCTGGCCAGAACCAAATGATCCTGCTGCAGTAGTTCTGCCAGAATCTCCGATTCACGCCGTCTGAAACCTGCTTCGCCTTCAGTTTCAAAGATCTGTCGAATGGAACATGCCGCCCGTTGTTCAATCACACGATCACTGTCGATCCAGTTCCATTCCAGACGCCGAGCGAGGCGCGGAGCAATGCTTGATTTTCCACAGCCTCGATACCCGATAAGTGTGATAACCATTCGCAGTTGTCAGTAGTGGGTAATTTCGTTGTTCAGAGGCTGCCGCGATTCTTAATTCTGATCTTGCTTTGAATCCTGATCGACTCGAACTTGAGTTTGCCTCGTTGTCACATTTCCGCCGACGGTGGAAAGCCGATTAAGATTACGATTAGGAGTAAGATTACGAGGAATCACAAACGAAGGCAGGACTGTTACCTGGTCGATCAAATAAAACGAGACAGGCTTTCACCTGTCTCGTGACATATTTACGACGCCAGCATCGGATACCGCTAACTACTCGGCGGCTTTTTCTGCGACAATCTGGATGCCGGGCACCGTGATAGTTTTGATCTGCACACGAGTATGCTTTTGGCGATGGCCCGTGTGGCGACGGGAATTCTTGCGTTTTCGGAGCTTCTGGATTTCCAGTTTGAGCCCTTTTTCCTGTGCAATAATGACTTCGGCGACAACCGATGCACCAGATATTGTGGGAGTACCGATGACACTTGCGCCACCGCCATTGGCGAGCAGCACCTGGTCAAACGTAATCGAAGCGCCCGCTTCGACCTCGCTGCGATAATCCACAGACAGGAATGAACCTTCCTGAACACGATGCTGACGATTACCGTCTACGATCACAGCAAACATCGAAAAATCACCTTTAGCCAACGTCGCCAACGAAAATTCAAACCGCAGGAAACTACCATTGGGTATCTGAACACAATTACAGATCGCACGACCCCGCGTTTAACAGAATCGCGGAGTATAACGATCAAATTCAGAATGTTCGAGCCGGAAATGCCGCAAGTTTCCGACTTGGGAACAGGAATTTGCAATTTGACCGGGGCAAAGCAGTTTTAAAGCCTGCCCCGACAGAATCTCGGCCAAAAAGCCCATGTTCCAGAGCGACGTGTGTATTATCAAGACTTAATTTTGGGGTAGGCCGGACCAAGCGGAGCGCCGTTCCGGCACCTGGCCAACCTGCCGGAACTACAGATTCAACCCCAATTCGATGTCTTAATGATGTACTAACCGACGTTGACTT
>CAZFDW010000144.1:0-12938 GCA_964517865.1 uncultured Chitinophaga sp. | reverse complement strand
TCAAGGCTCGGTGATCGCGACTGGGAAGGCCGGAGCGGTGGTGGTTGCGATCGGTATGGATACGGAACTCGGTCGCATTGCTCAGCTGCTGACTCAACAGAAAACGGAACCGACTCCACTGCAACTGCGTCTGGCCGCACTCGGTCGTGGGCTGGTGCTGCTTTGTGTGGCGTTGGTCGGCATCATCTTTGTCCTGCAGATGGCACGGGGAGGCGATTTTCTGGAGACACTGCATCTGGCGGTCAGCCTCGCGGTGGCGGCCATTCCTGAAGGACTTCCGGCGGCAGTGACAATTACGCTGGCCGTGGGTCTGGAGCGTCTGGTGCGTCGCAATGCAATCATCCGCAAACTGGCGAGCGTGGAGACCCTGGGGTCCGTGAATGTCATCTGCTCCGACAAGACGGGAACACTGACCCGGAATGAAATGACCGTCCGCGAGGTCCACACATCGGCTGCGGGCTATGCTGTTTCGGGAGTAGGTTACAGTCCTCGCGGTGAGTTCACCTGCGTACAAACAGCGCGGCCGATCGTTCCGGAAAATGAAGTTGACTTGCTGCGAACGCTGGAAGTGATGGCGTGGTGCAATCACGCCCGCGTTGTGCCTGCTCCCGATGCCAGTGATCGTTGGCAGGTGATTGGAGATCCGACCGAGGCGGCGCTTGTCGTATTGGCACGGAAAGCGGGTCTGGAATCGTCCAGCCGTGGAGATCTACTTTACGAAATTCCTTTCGATTCCGACCGCAAGGCGATGTCAGTCGTCGTCGCTCCGCCCGGTCGCCCTCGGTTGATCTGCCTCAAAGGTGCTCCGGAAGTCGTTCTCGAAAAATGCAGCGGAATGCAGCGAGCTGGACAGACCGTCCCGTTGACTGCGGCTGATCGTACCCAATTGCTGGCGATCACTGATGAAATGGCGTCCCGAGCGTTGCGTGTGCTGGCGCTCGCTTTTCGCGAAGATGTGGAAGTGGCTGAAGGTTTGGATGTCGAGCGAGACCTGGTGTTTGCCGGCTTTGCCGGCATGATTGACCCGCCGCGAGATGAGGTGCGTATCGCCGTCGCTCATTGTCGCTCCGCCGGCATCCGCGCGATCATGATCACAGGCGACCATCCTTCAACGGCGTTGGCCATCGCGCGGGAGCTTGGCATCGTGCGCGGAGACCAGGGGGCGATCACGGGGCGCGAACTGGATCAATTGCCGGACGATCAACTGGCACCGAAACTTGCGAATGTCGCGGTGTTTGCCCGCGTTACTGCGGAACACAAACTGCGGCTCGTCCGGTTGCTCCGATCACAAGGCAACGTCGTGGCCATGACCGGCGACGGCGTCAACGACGCGCCTGCGGTGAAGGCCGCAGATATCGGGATCGCGATGGGCATCACCGGGACGGACGTGACCAAAGAGGCCTCCACGATGGTCCTGGCCGACGACAATTTCGCCACCATTGTCGATGCAGTTGAGGAAGGCCGCGGTATTTTTGACAACATTCAGAAGTTCATTCATTACCTCCTGGCCGGTAATGCAGGCAAGATTATCTTTATGTTCGTTGCAGCCGTGCTGGGCTGGCCAAACCCATTGTTGGCCGTGCAACTGCTATGGTTGAATCTTGTCACCGATGGGTTGCCAGCGCTGGGTCTCGGAGTGGAATCGCCGGAACGAGGCATCATGGACCGTCAACCTCGCGCCGCGTCCGCTCCACTCATCGGATGGCAGCAGGGCCTGCTGCTCGTTTGTCATGGCCTGATCTCCGCCTCAGCCGCTGTGGCGGGTTTTTGGATTGTTTACCAGGGAGACGCCGCCAACCTGGCCGACGCCCGTGTAGTCGCGTTCTGCATCCTCGCCTTCGCGCAATTAGGCTACTCGTTGTCGTGCCGCAGTTGGCGCATACCGTTCCTGAAGTTGGGGCTGGCAACAAACAGGACACTGCTGGCAGCAATCGGGGTATCTCTTTTGTTGCAGCTCAGCATCGTGCTCGTTCCCTTTCTACATCCAGTGTTTGGCATCGAAGCCTATCCGACGCTGAGCGAGTGGCTGGTAATCGGCGGTTTGTCCTGTGTGCCGATGTTTTGTGTCGAACTGTCGAAACTGTTTTTGTGCCGCCGCAGCAATGGGCCCGAGAAGCAGATGGAATTAACGAGATCCCGATACCTTCCGGCTCGTGACGAAGACGGAGTCCCGGACAATGAACAATCGAGATCCGTTTCGAAGGTGATTGCAAAGAACTCGTCGTATTAGTTCCTCCAAAGTAGAAACCGTTTCGAGATGTGAGCAATGCCCATACCGGGCGAATTAGTCGAGAGGCGATCATGAGTAACCCCAGGCGTTCTTGTCCAGAGTGCGGGAAGCTCGTCGTCACAACAGTTGTGGACCACGCTTGCCCGGATTGTGGGAGACTCACAATGGCGGTGGACCCTGCACCCACTTTGTATATGACTGGTCTGTCTTCAATTGGCGACAGTGCAGCGCGTATGCCGGGCGGCGAAGGTTTCCCGGAACTTTTGCTTGGCCGAAGCATCGGACTCTACGATATCGAATCGCTCCTGGGGAAAGGGGGCATGGCCTGGGTATTTCTTGCCCGGCACAACACTTTGCACCGACCCTGCGCGATCAAGGTACTTTGTCCCGAACTATTAGGCCGCGAGGCCAATTCGCTGGACTTGTTCATGGCCGAAGCCCGCACAGCCGCGTCCCTGGTGCATCCTCATATCGTCGCGGTCCATAACCTGGGCGAATTGGAATCACATCACTTCATCGAAATGGAGTACGTACCGGGCTGTTCGCTGGAGCAGCTCATTTCCGAGCGATCCTCGCTGACGCTCCTCGATGCTACCAACTTTCTACTTCAATCCTGTTCGGCTCTGGCTGCGGCGCACCGACAGGGTCTTGCGCATCGTGATTTCAAGCCCGCCAATATCCTGATACATTCGGATGGAACTGCGAAGCTTGCCGACTTTGGACTCGCCAAGCAGCTTACTTCCAAACCTGTGACGGGAAACTTCGCATTGGCAGGTACTCCGCAATTCATGGCGCCGGAGCTCTTCCAGGGGAAGCACGCCGATCAGCAGAGCGATGTTTATGCGTTCGGCGTTTCGTACTTCTACGCCTTAACCGGCAGGTTTCCGTTTGAGCACGAAACAATTCTCGGACTAGCCCAATTGCACGCCGATCAACCGATTCCTGATCCCCGATCATTTCGCACGGACATCCCCGCAGAAGCTGCGGCGACCATCGCCCGGTGCCTCGCCAAGAATCCGCAGGATCGGTTCCAGGACAGCGTTGCGCTATTGAGCGAAATGCAATGCGTGTTTAGTGAAATGCGGGACTTTCCCACTCTTGTCACAAAGGCGCTAGCCGAACTGAGTGTGGATTTTACATCCAGTGCCGGCCGAATCATTGCCGCCGTGCGACTCGCGGGGGGCCGAAGCCAACGCGTGCACATCGATGTTTGTCCTGCACAGTCAGGCGAGCCACGTTTGATTCGCATTTCCAGTGTTTGCGCTCCGATCGACGAGACGTATTTCCGGCGGGCATTGGAGTTCAACGCCACGATGCCGCATGGGGCACTAGCGATTCAGGACATCGACGGCGAGCCCCATTTTGTGATGCTCAACAGCTATTTGCAGGCCACTTGTGAAGCGGATGACATTCGCCGGAGTGTTCAGGACGTTGCTCGGTGGGCGGATGACATGGAGCAGATGTTGACCGGCAGAGATGATCATTAGCTGTTGTTGCGGTGCCGCACGATTTTTGTGGGTGGTCCATTTGTGCCGGCCGTGGAACTGCACAAGTGATGGTAATCAATACGACCAGGTCCATGCGAGAAATGAACCATGAAACGCAAGAGCAGAAAACTCATGACGAACGATAGTATCAATGGCGAATCGAACCGAGCGAGTTCGGAGGACGCTGCCAACATCGACCCGCTTGCTTCAGTGACACATCCCGGAGATCAGGTGGGCGCTATTGCGTGGCCGTCGAACCAACAGCAGTCGGTACAAGAATCGATGGCAGTGGCCTCACTGACTCATCAAACTGCCGAACTCAAGAGCCTGATCCACGAGCTCAGCGCGATTCGCCAGCAAATGCTCGATTTGGAGGCACTGGGGCTTCAGAAAGCTGTACACATTCATCCGACGTACATTCAAAGCGCGCGGAACTTGTTTCATTACCTTGCACTGCGGCGGCGTGAGATGCGACCCATTCAGGAACGTCTGTCTGCACTTGGGCTTTCGTCGCTGGGAAGAACCGAATCGCACGTACTGACCAGCGTCAACAAGGTGCTGGACGCCTTGCACCGTTTAGCTCAGTTACCCGTGCCCGAGTGCACAGCCCCCGCTCCGATCAACGGTTTCGAAGAGGGTAGGATGCTGTTGAAGCAGCACACCGAAGCGCTGCTAGGACCTCCGCCGGCGAAGCGAAATGCTCGCATCATGGTCACCATGCCGACGGAAGCGGCGAACGATCCCCGGCTGGTCGAGCAATTGCTGGCAAACGGCATGGACTGCATGCGAATCAACTGTGCCCATGACGATGCATCCGCATGGAAGAACATGATCGGACATCTGCGTGATGCCGAACAATCCCTCGGCCGGAAATGTCGTGTGCTGATGGATCTCGCTGGCCCCAAGTTGCGGACGGGACCCATCGAACCTGGGGCTCAGGTCATCAAGTGGAGCCCTCGACGAAATCTGCTCGGCCATGTAACGGCTCCCGCAAAGATTTGGCTGTTTCCCGAAGACCAGCCGTCTGCCTCCCCGGTGCCGGCCGACGCCTGCTTGCCGGTCCAGGGTGCCTGGCTGGATCGCTTGAGCATCGGCGATCGCATCGTTTTTGACGACCAGCGAGGATTACGCCGCAACCTTTGCGTTGTTGAGTCAGTCGGTCATTGCCGGTGGGCGGAGGCGATTCGTACGGCCTATCTCACGCCTGGGACGACGCTTCGGCGAAGAGTGGGCAAGAAAAAGCCGCGAGACAACAACGGATGCCAGGAAGTGAAACTGGGGCCGCTGCCGGCGCGGGAGCAGGTTTTGATTCTCAAGGTTGGCGACACACTAATCCTGACGCACGATCAAGTCGTGGGTAGGCCGGCGCAATTGGACGAGGAAGGCAAAGTCATTGCGCCCGCTCGGATTGGCTGTACACTTCCCGCAATCTTTGCGGATGTTCGGGCAGAAGAGACCATCTGGTTCGATGACGGAAAAATTGGAGGTGTTATCGCGTTGGTGGAGTCTCAGCAAGTAACCGTCCGGATCACTCAGGCACGTGATGTGGGGGAGAAACTGCGGGCTGACAAGGGAATTAACTTGCCGGACAGCACTCTGCGACTGCCCGCCTTGACAGAGAAGGACATCAGAGACCTTCCGTTTGTCGCAGCTCATGCGGATATGGTCGGCTACTCCTTTGTGCGGGACGCTGCTGACGTCGATGAATTAGAGGCGCGGCTTCATGTCTTGGGCGGAGAACACCTCGGTATCGTCCTGAAGATTGAAACCCGTGGAGCTTTCGAACAACTTCCGGCCTTGTTGGTGGCATCAATGCGCACGCCGTGTGACGGTGTGATGATCGCTCGCGGCGACCTGGCCATCGAGTGCGGTTTTGAGCGACTGGCGGAGGTTCAGGAACAGATTCTATGGATTTGTGAGGCTGCACATGTGCCGGTGATTTGGGCCACTCAGGTCCTTGAGAGCGTTGCGAAGGACGGACTGGCGTCTCGTGCCGAAGTCTCCGATGCCGCGAGTAGCCAACGCGCAGAGTGCGTGATGCTGAACAAAGGGGCGCACATTGTGAAGGCATTGCAAACCCTGGGCAACATCCTCCAGCGGATGCAATCGCATCAGCACAAGAAACGCTCAATGCTTCGCCCGCTGGAGCTTGCGAGCCGCTTCCTCCAATAACTGCATTTTAGGGAATTTCTCTCAGCGGTGACGCCTTCTGATGGGAGTTGATGTTGCCAGAAAAAAAAACAGGACGAAAAGAAACAAGACAGGCATTGTATTGCCGTGACTGCGGAGGCCAACAGGCGGTATCTGGTCAGAAGGCTGGTGATCGCGGAGTTCCCAGACTTCGGATCGAGGGTGAAACCGACACAGTCAGCGGCTGGGGGCCGAATATGGCCACTGGCGGCGTGCTGACCGACATCGCGTCAGGCGACGTGTTGCTTCGCGGACTGCCCGTGCAGCAGCGGAACGAAAAGCTGCTCGGCGGTCTGGCCGTGATCGATCTGCCGACGGGCAGGCTGTTCGGCATGTTCGAATTCACGGCAGGCTGCACCGAGACTTACGACGTTCAGTTTCTTCCGAGGGCAAGAAATGTGAGTGTGTTGAACCTGACGGACAATGCCGTTCGTCAGGCGCTTTCGGCTCCTGATTCTTCGTACTGGCTGAGACCGGAAAACATAGTTTCGGATTCGTCGAGGTTCCGATGTGGAATCACGAATCCTGGCTGGACCAACTGCAACGACATCTGTCACAGGCATCGGTTGGAATCGCATCCCGCTGGGAACAGCACGTTCGTCGCCACCAGTTTCAGCAGGTTGAACGCCCCCACTGAGACATGGGTTTGTTTCCTTCCTGTGACTGTTTCCTTCGAAAAATTTGACTCACCTGCATTTCCTTTTCCGTTTCCTTCCCGGCAGAATGTATCTGTTTATGCCTAACTCAATAAGAACGATCGAGCATCAACGATTGCTCGATGATAGAAAACGCGTCGCAAACTGGAAGCGTTGGGGTCCATACCTTTCGGAACGACAGTGGTCGACCGTTCGCGAGGACTACTCGACGAACGGCGATGCGTGGCGATCCTTCCCACATGATCATGCCAGGTCGAGAGCGTACCGTTGGGGCGAGGACGGTTTATTGGGTATTACCGACCGCCAGTGCCGAGTCTGTTTTGCATTGGCTCTCTGGAATCATCGCGACCCAATCTTGAAGGAACGCCTTTTTGGTTTGAGCGGCCCAGAGGGAAATCACGGCGAGGATGTCAAGGAACTTTACTACTACCTGGACTCGACTCCAACGCATTCCTATATGAAGGCGCTCTACAAGTATCCGCAGAGCGTCTTTCCTTACGCACAGTTGGTAGCCGAAAACGATCGGCGTGGGCTTCACGATCCCGAGTATGAATTGGTGGACACGGGCGCCTTTCAGAATGATCGATATTTCGATGTGTTCGTGGAATACGCGAAAGCCTCGCCGGAGGACATGAGCATTCGAGTTACGATCCATAATCGCGGCCCTGAGCCTGCATCCATCGACGTTTTGCCGACCGTTTGGTTTCGCAATACCTGGTCATGGAAGAACGATTCCAAGCGCCCAAGCTTAAAAATGGCGGGTGATGGCATCGAACTCGATCATCGCGGGTTGAATTCCAAGATGGTGGAAGATCTAGGCCTATACCGTCTGCATGCTGACGCCGCGAGCGATGGCACCGCGCCAAAGTGGCTCTTTACCGAGAACGACACCAACAGCCAACGCCTCTTCGGCAGCCCGAATGCTTCGCCTTATACGAAAGATGCGTTTCATCGTTATGTGATCGACAACGAGACCAAGGCAATCAACCCTGCCCAAGCAGGAACCAAAGCCGCTGCGCACTACCGACTGAAGATTCCCTCACGAGGCCAAGTGACGATGCACCTGAGACTCGCTGAGGCATCGCCCCAACCTACCGCTCCAGGCATCTTTGAGCAACGCATTCGTGAGGCCGACGAGTTCTATGCGACGCTCGTAAAGACCGACGCAGGTCATGCGAAGATTCAGCGGCAAGCCCACGCCGGACTCCTGTGGACGAAGCAGTTTTACAGTTACGAAATTGGCGACTGGCTCAAAGGCGATCCTGCATTTCCCCCGCCACCGTCAAGTCGCAAATACGGTCGCAATAAAAGCTGGAAGCATCTGCACGCTCGCGACATCCTGTCGATGCCCGACAAATGGGAGTATCCGTGGTTTGCGGCCTGGGATACTGCCTTTCATATGCTCCCCTTTGCAGAAACGGATCCAGATTTTGCGAAGGACCAGATGTTGCTGTTTCTTCGTGAATGGTATCTCCATCCCAATGGCCAGATCCCTGCTTACGAATGGAAGTTCAGCGACGTAAACCCGCCCGTTCATGCCTGGGCGTGTTGGCGAATCTATAAGATCACTGCTCCGGTTGGTCAGCGCGATCGCGTCTTTTTGGAACGTTGCTTTCAGAAGCTATTGCTGAACTTCAATTGGTGGGTAAATCGCAAGGACAGTGAGGGACGCAATCTCTTCGCTGGTGGTTTCCTCGGTCTTGATAACATCGGCGTATTTGACCGATCTACGGCGCTGCCACACGGACAGCGGCTTGAGCAAGCCGACGGAACCGCCTGGATGGCATTTTACGCGCTAACCATGCTGAACATGTCACTTGAACTCGCACAAACACCCGACGGCAGCATCAATCTTGCTTACGAAGATATGGCATCCAAGTTCTTTGAGCACTTTGTTGAAATTGTCGACGCCATCAATACACTGGGTGGCCAAGGTCTCTGGGACGAAAAGGACGGATTCTATTACGATCAGATTCTGGATGATGGCAAGCCACCGGTCGCTCTAAGAACCCGATCGCTCGTTGGACTTTTGCCGATGATTGCGGTGGAGTTGCTTGATGAACAGCGAATTAGCAATCTGCCCGGCTTCAAGAAACGCATGGAATGGTTTCTTGCCAATCGCAGCGATTTGGCGAAGCACATCAGCTACTGCGAGAGAGGTGGAACGCATGGACATCGGCTTCTTGCGATCCCATCGCGTGAGCGTTTGGCACGCCTCGTCGCCTATCTTTTGGATGAGAAAGAGTTTCTATCTCCCTTCGGGATCCGGTCGCTCTCTCGCTATCACGAAGCGCACCCTTTTTCGCTGCATGTCCAGGGGGAACACAAGGTCGTGCGGTACGTGCCCGGTGAAAGCGACAGCCACATGTTTGGCGGCAATTCCAACTGGCGAGGGCCCGTTTGGTTCCCCATCGCCTACATTATCATCGAGGCTCTAGAGCGATATCACCATTTCTACGGGGATACCTTTACCGTCGAGCTACCAACGGGAAGTGGTAAACAAGCGACGCTCCTGGAGGCCGCGAATGCGATCGCCAGGCGAATGAGTTCTCTATTTGAGCAAGATGCCGATGGTAGTCGCCCGTGCCACGGTGGTGATCCGCGTTACAACAAGAACGGTCCATGGCGTGATTTGATTCTGTTTTACGAGTTCTTTCACGCCGACACCGGTCGAGGTTGCGGTGCCTCTCATCAAACAGGCTGGACTGCGCTGGTCGCACGTTTAATCCGGAAACATTAGACCAGCTAGCGGTCATCTCGGCCGCTCAACTTCTGCTCCATGTCATCCACCCATCGAGCAACCTCCTGAACACTTCGGCGAATGTCATCCGCCACACCAGTCGCCTGCCAATAGCTGTTGAGCATCACAAAATGAGGCTCGCCGTCGATGTCCTGTATTGCGAGTGCCCCGTGGGGCATCGTTGCGTTGAACTCCAAGGCCCGCTTCAGAGCGAACAGAAAAGTCAGATCATACGGCAAACTGTAACAAAAACCGTCTCGACTTCACTTTTTTTCCCGGTGTCGATTCGCGATGAGATGGTTCCTTGCGCACACACCGCTTTTCGGGACCTTTTTGCCGATCACCCATAGCCACAAAAGCCAGCGACTTAAATGTAGCAATAGAGTGCCTATTTGTGCCGTCAGCGGAACGTTCCAGGAATCCGACGGTTTATCGATGGGGACCGAAGGGGTTGACGATTGGTTTCTCAAACCACTCGTCGCGCAGTTGCCTGTTCAACAAGAGGTGATATCACTTTGTCGAAACGACGGATTGATTTCCCTTTCTCATCGCATCGTGCGTCGCATACTTGTAAAGATCGCCCAGTGTAGGATAGTTGAAGCAAACTTGGTGAAATAGATCAGCCGTGGCGTTCATCGTCATGGCCAGCAATCCCAGATGGACGACTTCGGTCGCCTGTTCACCCATCACATGTACCCCCAGCAGCCGCATGTCTTCTTGATGATATAGGAGCTTCAAAAATCCAAGATGGTCACCGATGATGTCGCCCCGTGGAATGTCCCCGTAACGGCAACGTCCAACGAAATAGGGAATCTCCTTTTCAATCAGCGACTCCTCGGTCTCTCCGACGAAACTTGCCTCTGGGATCGTGTAAATTCCCGTTGGCAACAGCCGAGATAGACCAGAAGCCAAAGGTTCATCGAAGGCGTGACAAACGGCTACGCGAGCTTGTTCGATCCCGGTCGCAGCAAGCGCTGGTGCACCGATGACATCTCCAGCTGCGTAGATGTGCGATGCCTCGATGGACTGGTAACTCAGTCCCACCTGGATGAGACCTCGCGGACCGAGGGTGAGTCCGGCGGCAGAGACGTTCAGAGTTTGCGTGTTGCTGCTTCGCCCGGCGCAAACGAGAACTCCATCGCATTCCATGGTCGCGCCCGTTGAAAGCTTGATGACTACGTTTCCAGGATTCAAGGTGTCGCATTCCAGAACTTTCGCCTTCCAGTGAAAGTGAATTCCGTTTTCGGTCATGGCTGCGACGAGCCCTTGTGAGATTTCGCGATCGAGAAACGGAAGCAAAGTGTCTCGGCCATCAACCAGATGGACTTCCGTACCCAGCGCCGCAAACGTACCCGCGTACTCACAACCGATAACGCCAGCTCCGATGACCACCAGCTTCTTCGGCAATACCTTCAACTCTAGTATCTCGTTCGAATCGTGGATCCGCTCATCTTCAAAATGAAATTCGGGAGGGCGCAGTGGTGACGACCCCGTCGCAATGAGGATTTTCTCGCCCCGATAGACTGTCTGGGTGCCGCTCGAATCAGCAACTCTGATCGAGTGCGAATCGACAAAACTTGCCAAGCCATGGATTGTGGTAACGCCACGGAGGGCCAAATTCCGTTCGGAACGTTTTCGCTCTTGAGATTTGACATGCTTTTCATGGCACATAAAGTCGTTGATGGTGGCCTCGCGTCTCAGCGATAGATCGATCCCGAATAGTTGTCTTGATCGACCGCCTGATAGAACCAGCGCCGTTTCTCGCAGCGTCTTACTCGGTATCGTACCCGTGTTGATCCCAGCTCCACCAACCACAGCCTCCTTCTCGATAAGGAGTACTCGCTTGCCAAGAATTCCCGCAATTAATGCACCGTTGATCCCCGCTGGGCCACCTCCGATAACGATGAGGTCAAAGCAAGCACAGTCAACTCGAAGTGACGGCGAATTTGGCATGTAGACTGAGTTCAAAAACGAGTTTTGCGGATCGATTGAAATCGACGGGTTACAAACGAGACTATTCGCTGACGGGTTCGACGGGAATAACGGCGACCGGACAATTAGCTTTTCTCAGAACTCTCTCTGACGTTGTACCACGAAGTCCATCCAGAAACCGATCTGGGCCGTCGGTCGTCATGACAATGAGGTCAGCGTTCGTTTCATCAGCTACTCGAATGATCGTTTCGGTCCTGTCCCCCTCCTCACGCACACAACTCCACGTCCAACCTCCCTCAAGCGGATGCTGAACGAAGGGCATGGTTTCTGATGGCCCTACATGCAGCAAGGTCACGGCGCCGCCTTCCAGTTCCAGGCTCCGTGTCAGTTGTTGCACGAACTGGACACCAGCATCAGGGCGAGGCTTCTTGACCATCGGTACCAGAATGTTTCGCAAGTCAACACTGCCATCCTTCTGAGAGACAAAGCCAGTTTGGCCAACTGGAATAAATATGGTGTTCTGCCTGGAACCAGCAGAAATTCTCTCACCGACAAGGGTTCCCAACCATCGCATCAATCCTTCGCGTTGATGCACCGAAAGAACGACTAGATCGACTTCATGAACTTCGAAAAACTTCAAGCAAGCCTGGACTGGATCATTGCTGGAGGCAATCACTTTGCTGATGTCCAGCCCCAATTCCCTCACCTGATCTATGGAGCTACCGTCAGGTAGTTTCTTCCAACGTTCGAGTGTTGCCCGGACACCTGGGAAATGATCCCAGTCTGCTCGATTGTTCGTATCCACGTGCATCATCTGCAAACTTGCCTTGCTCTTCAGTGCGATCATCAACGCATGCACGAAGGCGATTTCGCTCGCGGGTGTGAAATCCGATGGGTGAAAAATCCGATCAAAACTTGGCGCGCTGGTCATTTGAAAATGGTACTTTCTTCTCTGCCTACTACTATCCAAACTGGGTTTTGTCGCGAACAATCAGTTCACGGAATCGCGAACCACAATCAGGTTCGATACGATACGTCGACTGGTACTCTTGCCGACACTCTACTGTTCACTCTCGATGCCTAAGACGGCTTGGGGCGATCACTCAGGGATTCCTGTCATTGTCAACGGGATGCATTTTTTCCATTGTGGATTGTTTCTCCAGTCATCAACACACTTCTGATTATCGGCTACGTCAATGATAAAACAAATTGAAACATCACGTTTAATACTTTGAAAATATCAAACAATCGGCATGTTCGAAGAATCGGCTGAATGACCACCATTTGCAGTGTTTTTTGGAGGGCAAAAATATGTCATTGACCCAGCATCTCTCCAGGGTTCTCGCCAACACACGCCAGGAGAACAATGTATTTTTTACGTTGAGCATGATCGCAGTGAACGAGTTACCTGAATCCTAGACTCACGGAACTTGGTGGATCAGACAGCAATACCTGCTTCAGTGCAGTGGCCTGAGTTGAAGCATTGCTTCGATGGGCTTAACGAAGGAGCCGTACCTGATTCAGGCTACAAGTCATTCAGAAAACCGGCCCGTCGTCTGGTTTCGTCAGTGTCAGTCGTTCGATCATATTGATTTCATCACATCGTTATCTGCGGCCAGGTTCGTGGCGAAACCAGATCCTGCTGAATCTCTGAAGGTTCAATTAAATTGATGATTTAATGTTTCAATTTGAATTAGTCAATT
>CAZFDW010000143.1:0-12979 GCA_964517865.1 uncultured Chitinophaga sp. | reverse complement strand
CACCGAAGGATCCGACGGCCGCGACCACAATCGGCACGCTTTCAGCCTGTTGATGTCGGGCGGCGGCTTCAAGCCGGGGCACATTCATGGAGCCACCGACGAGTTCGGCTACAAGTCCGTCGAGAACCGCGTCAGCGTTCCTGACCTGCATGCCACAATCCTGCATCAACTGGGCCTCGATCACACTCGCCTGAATTTCACCCACAACGGCCGCCCGGAGCGACTCACCGACCCCGAAGTCACCGGAGCCCGGGTTGTCACCGAGGTGCTCGCATGAAGGCTTCGCCCATGTTCAATCGAGTCGCACTCGTCTGTATGTGGCTCGCTGCTGTAGTTGGTGTTTCAGGCCAGATCCACGCACCCAGGACAACAGTGGCTGACGAACCGCTGCGGGCCTCGATTTGGGGTCGGACCATTGCTGCTGAACCGTTTGACAAGTCGCCATTCCAGGAGATTCGCATTCCGGAGTGGGTGCACGAGACGGTTGGCGTCGGCTACACGCTGTCGGTTCAAAATGCCGAGCAGCGACAGCGGGCGGTCAAAGCTGGGGTTACGATCAGCGAGATGAATTTCGTCGATCCGTTTCATGTCTTCTATGACAGCAGGATGTTGAAGCGGCGCAGTCCGCATGTCGCGGCAGACTCGGTTGATAAAGAAGTCGCCGAGTATCGGCGGCTTGGGCTGAGGATCCTGGGCGTTTATCCGCCGACGTTGCAGAGCGAGGTCTACACCGAGCATCCCGACTGGCGACGAACTCCCACTAACACGACTGAAGTCCCGCAGGTCGATCTGAAGCAATACAATGGGAATTCAACGCACACTCGTGCCCCCTGTCCATTTTGTTTGTGGCGGCGCTGCATTTCCAGCATGCCATGCCGGATATCCCTGTCACAGATGTCTTCAGCGAAGGTGGTTTCGTGCGAAATTGACTTTGCTTCCCGATCAGTAATCACCGCCCGATTGTCGAAACCGCTTGAATGGCATAAATGGCATATTTGACGTGTCCGCAGCTTTACGATCATAACGATCGATACCTGGAGAAACTGAAGACTTCCGATAGTCGGCCGGCCAAAGAAGTGAAGCCGATGGCGACCCCACGTATGGAATCACAAAGAACGTGAGTTCATTTTCCAGGGAATCGAGTGACCTCATCGTGTACTCGGGATACCACTGCACGATGCGTCTGCCGACGTCGCGTTGCACGATCCGAAGCCTCGAGTCTATGGAAAGCTGATCGTCATTGAAATCCAACAGCGAACATCGAGCACGCAGTTCCGGATGCGAATGCAGGACGGGCATGGAAACAGTTCGGTCCTCAAAGATAATCGGTAAGTTCGCCGGAATGTGTCGCAATTGTGTCACCAGGTCGTCGCGGGCCTGGTCGATCTCGAGCCATTGATCGCTGCAGAATCCCACCGCCCGTAGAAAACAAATGCCGCTCACGACGACCATCAGGATCTGAAGCCGAGGACCACAACGGGACAAAAGGACCGCAAAGGCGGCCCCGAATCCTAAAACTCCAGTCACGGCATAACGTACCACCAACGCGGGCTGCACCGTCCACGAAAACAATACAATTACCAGCGGCATCAGCGCCAGCAGGAGACACGGGGCCAGCTGCCGCGCCAGTTCGCCGACGGTTTGCCCGTCGTCCGAGTGCGCATCAGATTCTGCTATCGCCGAGGCGTCGTGCTGTGCACTTGATTTGCGCAGCGCCAATGAAATGATAAACGCAGCGCCGCAGATCATCATCGGAATCAACGGAAACATGGAATTCAGAAAGCCGAGGCTGTCGTCTACTGTAGCGGGGGAAACCCATGTCGCTCGTGTGATTGCCGCACGCTGTCCGATCAGAAATGGCAGACAGCCGACAAGACACACGCCGCCTGTGCAGGCGACCAATACGATCATCCTGCGGCGACCTCGCGAGAGATTTCGCACAAGCATCGCTCCGACGCAGATCAGACCGAGCGACAGAATTCCGAAATAGTGCGTCGTCGTGATGACGCCTGCCAGCAGGACCGCCACAATGTTGCTCCAACGCAGCTGCCAGGGTCTCTGAATCACGTGACCATCCAGCACGACGCACAGCCACGCGCATGCAGCACACCACAGGGGATAAAACCGAATTTCTGTCGACTGCTGAATCAAATGAATGCTGGACGCCATCATCAGCACGGCAGCCAGGCATACGAGTAACGGAAATCGACGATACAACACAACAAAGATACCGACGATGGCCAGGATCATCAGGCTCAGTGAAAGCCAACGAAGACCGGATTCAGTGATTCCACCCGGCAGGTACCGCAGTTGCCGAGCCATTAAAATGTAGGTCGGTGGGTTGTAGTCGATGCCGTCTGCCAGCGCCTGGAGTGAGCGCTGTGTCTGCGGTTCCTGAATGAGCAGCCACGAATGAATCTCATCCATCCACAATTGCCGCTGCAAAAGATAGCGGCCGCCACCAGCCCAGGCGATGCCCAGCATCATGCAGATCAGCAACGCCATGCGGATGAATTGCTGAAATCGTGTTGATCGCTCAAATGACATCGTCTGACGTAGCCTGCCTCCTTGATCCGAGTCTTTTAGTAGCTTGACTCTCTGAGTCGAGTGCAATTAGGGCTGATGCGGTCTCGACTCACAGAGTCGAGTTACGGTCTCGTGTTAATGCGAACATCCCGAGCCGATATTTTCGAAGAAGTCGTGACCCTTATTATCGACCAGAATGAACGCCGGGAAATCAATCACATCGATTTTCCAGATGGCTTCCATACCGAGTTCAGCAAATTCAATGACTTCGACGCTGCGGATATTCTCTTTCGCCAGAATCGCCGCCGGTCCACCGATGCTGCCCAGGTAAAATCCACCGTGCTGATGGCAGGCCTCGGTGACCTGCTTGCCGCGATTCCCTTTGGCAATCATCACCATACTGCCGCCAGCGGACTGAAAAAGATCGACATAAGAATCCATCCGCCCTGCTGTTGTCGGACCGAATGAACCGCTCGCATAGCCTTCCGGTTTTTTTGCCGGACCGGCATAGTAAACCGGGTACTTCTTAAAATACTCAGGCAACGGTTGACCAGCGTCGAGACGTTCTTTCAGTTTCGCATGAGCGATATCCCGTGCCACCACGATCGGACCGCTCAGCAGCAGGCGCGTCGTCACAGGATACTGATCAAGGTCCGCCAGAATCTCCGACATCGGCCGATTCAGATCGATGCGCACTGCGCTTTCGTCCTTGCGATGGCGGAGGTGCTCAGGAATGTACTTCAGCGGCTCGGTTTCAAGATGTTCAATAAACACGCCGTCTTTCGTGATTTTCCCCTTGGCCTGCCGATCCGCGCTGCAGGATACACCGATGCCGATGGGCAATGACGCACCATGTCGAGGTAACCGGATCACGCGCACGTCCAGGGCGAAATACTTGCCGCCGAACTGGGCTCCAATGCCACAGGTGCGAGCCTGCTGCAGCATCTTCTCTTCCATTTCGACATCGCGAAACGCGCGGCCCAGAGCGTCACCGGTCGTTGGGAGATTATCCAGGTATTTGGTTGACGCCTGTTTGACGGTCTTCATGGTGGCTTCTGCGGATGTGCCGCCGATGACAAATACCAGGTGATATGGCGGACAAGCCGCAGTGCCCAGCGTCAGCATTTTTGACGTGAGATATTCGACCAGCGACTTCGGATTGAGGACGGCCCGGGTTTCCTGATAAAAGAACGATTTATTCGCCGAACCGCCGCCCTTGGCAATGAACAGAAATTTGTACTCGTTGCCGTCGCAGGAAATGAGTTCCAACTGTGCCGGAAGGTTCGTGTTGGTGTTCTTTTCGTCCCACATTGTCAATGCGGCATTCTGCGAATACCGCAGATTGTTCTCCGTATAAGCGTTGTAGACACCCCTTGCCAACGCTTCCTCGTCACCGCTCGACCAGACGGCGTGCCCTTTTTTTCCCTGCACAATCGCGGTGCCGGTATCCTGGCAAAACGGCAACACGCCCGCACTGGCGACGTCGGCGTTTTTGAGCATCGTTAAGGCGACGATGCGGTCATTGTCCGATGCCTCCGGATCGTCCAGAATGGCGGCGACCTGCTTCAGGTGAGCGGGACGCAGGAAGAAATTGATATCGTGGAACGCCTGAGAACACAACAGCGTGAGCGCCTGCGGATCGATGCAGAGCACATCCTGACCCTCAAACTGGCGCACCTTCACATGATCTTTTGTGAGCAGCCGGTATTGAGTGTCATCGGCGCCAGTATCAAAAAGCGGTTCGTAAACAAACGGAGCGGTTGGCACGTCAGGGTTCACAATTCAAGAAAGGGATTCTAATCGAAGAGTTCGCGCTGATTCACGTTTTCGGAGCCGAATCCGGGGGGGGGTGGCTGTTGCTTCTGCGTGACGCCAAGATGAGCCATGGCTTTCGCCGTAATCATGCGACCGCGAGGCGTTCGCTGAATAAAGCCTTCACGCAGCAGAAACGGCTCCACCTCATCTTCCAGCGTGTCCGCCGGAATGTTCATTGTATGTCCCAGCGCCTGAACGCCCGCCGGCCCACCGCCAAAGACACGGATGATCGTTTGCAGGTATTTGCGGTCCTGTTCTTCCAGTCCGGCATCGTCAACACCCTTCATTCGGAGCGCTGCACGGGCAACTTCAAGTGTAATTTTCCCGTTGGCCCGGACGTCAGCAAAGTCGCGGGTCCAGCGAAGCCAGTTGTTGGTCTTGCGGGGCGTACCTCGGGAACGAATGGCGATTTCCTGAGCCGCCTCCGGAGAGATTTCCGTTCGCAGCTTGCGCGCGTTCCGCTTGACAATCGTTGCGAGTTCTTCGTCGGTGTAAAAGTCCAGATGCTCACGATTGACGAAGCGATCACGCAGCGGTGCGGTCAACATGCCGCTGCGAGTTGTGGCACCGATGAGTGTGAACGGCTGCAGTTTCATATTGATCGTGCGGGCGTTGAGTCCATCACCCAGGGTGATATCAACTCGAAAATCTTCCATCGCCGGATAGATAAATTCTTCAACAGCGGGCGGCATGCGATGAATCTCGTCAATAAACAGCACGCTGCCGTATCCTGCGTTTGTCAGGTACGGCAGCAGGTCCTTAGGCGCGCTCAGTGACGGGCCGGCGGTGATCTGTAATTCCGTTCCCAGTTCACGCGGGACAACTGTGGCAAGTGTTGTCTTACCTAGTCCAGGCGGGCCGTCCAGCAGCAGGTGCCCAAGCGGCTCCTTCCGTCGCTTTGTTGCTTCGAGCAGAATTCGGAGACGTTCAACGACAGCCTTCTGGCCGACGACGTCTTCAAGTCGGGACGGACGCAGTTCATCGTCATATCGCTGCTGATCCGGATCGTCACCTTCGCTGCCGCCGGCGCGAGCCTTGCCGCCACCTGATCTGTCGCGGTCCCTGCCGGAATCCAATGGTTCCTCAGCTTCCGCATCAGCATCGTCGTTTCGGATCGTCGTCTTCCGGGCCATACGTTAGTGTTTTCCTGCTCTTCAGCCATCGCGGACTGCAGGCTCTTCATGCAGAATGAAAATCATCCGAATCACCTGGCTTCTGCCGGTGCAGCGTCTCCGAGTTTTGACTTTAGTCGTGCGATAACCTCGTCGTCAGGTTTAGCAGAATCCTGTTCGACCTTCAGCGATTGCGACCACAAATCATTAGCTTCGTCTGTTTGTTGCAAAGCATGATGTACGTCACCCTGATGTTCGAGGAGTGTCGCATCGCGATAGTCCGGATCGCCGTTGGCTTTTTTCAGCGGCTCCAGCGCCTCTTCATTTTTACCCAGCTTGAACAGGACCCAACCCAGGCTATCCAGATAGGCCGGATTGTCCGGTTGATCTGCGACTGCGATGCGAATCATCTGCTCTGCCTTTTCAAGCTCTTTGCCCTGATCTGCGTACAGGTATCCAAGGTCATTGTTGACACCTGGATCTGTCGGATCTTCCGCATAAATTGTTTCAAGGACTTTTTCGCCCTTAGTCATATCACCGCTCTGGACGTAGGCGTTGGAAAGCCCCATGCGAACCAGTCGCAAAGTCTCCGCATTCGTGGCAGGATTTTCCGTCGCCAACAGATACTGTTTGATCGCGTCGTCCCACTTGTCCTGGCGAGCATAAATGCCTGCGAGGCGGATGCGAGTCTCAACCAGCAATTCCGAATCTTCTGCAAGTCCCTGCAAAGATTTCTCCAGCAGCTTCTCGGCCACTTCCAGTTTTCCATCAATCGCTTCAACCATTGCCAGGCGGGCCAGCAGCTGGGGTTCATTCGGCACCATCCGCAGCGCTTCCTGGAGAGCCTGTCGTGCAGCACTGATATCTTCGATCGAGGCATACGCGCCAGAAATTCTAAACAGTGTGTTGATGCGAACACCAGGTTCTAACCCGGGAACCGCCAGCAACTGTTCGAAAATCTTTGCCGCCATGGCGTATTCATTGAGCGTCAATTGACTCAGTCCGTACCTTTCCAGCACCTTCTCCAGCAGCGCTCGATCGGGATTCAGTTCTACTGCGGCCTTCAGTAACGCCGATTCTTCCTTCGGCTGCTTGATTGCTTCTGCAATCAAAGAACAGAAATAAGGAACCATCGGATGCAGGTCACCTGGTTTTTCGTCATACATGGTCTGACAGGTGCTGACTGTGTTCCTCGCAAACTCATCACTTGTCGTAATACTTACCACCAGCGGAACCAGTTCTTCAAAACGAATTCGCGACCGCGCAGCCCGGTTAACCGTCGCGATGAGTGCATTGGTGTCCTGTTTGGCAATCGCAACGCGAATCAGTCCGAGATAAGCGTCCGCTTCGCCCGTGGAATCAAGGATGGCCTGATAGACAGCGCTCGCTTCGGCGGTTTTACCCTGATCCAGCAGCACCTGACCAAGGAACATTTTGACCACCGTCGCATCCGGCGTGTTTTCACTTAGTTCCGTCATGCGTTCGGTCAGAACGTCCGACCGACTTGTGGCACCGTAAAGGTCGAGCAGAATCTGGAGTGATTCTTTGCTGCGGCGACCGCTATCGAAGTACAGATCCAGGTTTTTCTCGCTGTCTTCCAGCTTATCCTTCAGAAAGTAGGCGCGGGCGAGAAGCAGGTTGTGTTCGCCAGGCTGATCCTTTTCCATGCGACCCAGAGCTTCAAATGCCTGGATGGCCTTCTCCTGGCGTCCGACTTCCATCATGACACGGCCGACAGTTTCGTAACTTGTAGGACGATTCTTCACCATCGCTTTATGTTCGCGGTCGGACAGTTCAAAATCTTCAGGCCGTTCGAGAGCATCCAGCAACACTTCGTAACTGTCGGCCGCCTCCTTCAGATTCCGAGTTGCCAGAAAGACGGCAGCGCGCACCTGATGCACTTGCACGAATTCCGGGGAATTACGCTTCAGCGTTTTGGATTCCAGTGCTTCGTTCAGCAACGTGACGGCTTTTGCAACACGCTGCGTCGTGGCATAGAACACCGCCATCTGCAATCGCATCTCGACGTCATTCGGATCCAGTCCGATTGCTTTTTCTGCGGTGTTGATGCCTTCTTCTGTGCGGCCCAGTCGCAACAGCACCATCGACAATGCACGCAGGGGAACGGCAGATTGAGGTGACGCTTCTGCGGCTTTCTCGAATGCGTCTGCCGCAGGCTGCAGATCGCCACGCTTCATTGCTTTCTGACCGGCCATGTACCAGGCCAACGCATCTTTGTTGCCAGGATCAAGCGATTCACTCTCGTCCCGCAGCTGATTGTCTTCGGCTCGCGGCTTCAGTTCATCGAGTGCCGCATCGGGATCAGGAGAGTTTTTCTCATCGGCTGCCGGCTCGTCAGGCTTTGCCTGTGCCGCGCTCGTTACGAGGCCGGCCGGAAGACTCAGTGCCACGAATACAAAGGCGATGACGATGACTTGCGTGACATGTCGCCACCCCGATGCTCGATCAATACGCTTCATTTTCAGTCTCACCGAAAGCAGTAGGCAGAAAGACAAAACTGAGCAACATGCCGCTGGCTGCGGATACTTTGCAATTCACCGGCGACATTCGTTCGCGGCAGCCAGAACCATTTTGCTCAAACGGCATTATTGATCCGCGCAGACATTCTGTCGAGTTCGGTTCAACCAACTGACAATTAAGTCCCAATCCAAGAATTGCGAACGGCATTTGCTGATGAAAATCGCTGTCACAGGACACCGCGAGCGAAACGCGCACCAGGCGACCTTACGGCATGCCGGATACCATTCCCTGATCGCCTACCGGGTATCCGGATCGGGAGTCAGACTGCTAACGGAGTTAACCGGAATGCATCCCTGGAACCTGCGACTATTTCTTCCTGACAGGCTTGGGAACGGGCTTTTTGCCCGAGGAACCCGATTTTTCGGAAGCTTTGGTTGCGGTCCCTTTTGCTGTCGAACTGGTAGAACCTGATTTTGTCAACGCTTTGGGGCCTGATTTTGATTTCGATGCAGTCGAAACTTTTGGCTTTGTGAGCGGCTTCGCGATTTTCTTGGAGACAGTCGCAGCACGCTTCCCTGCCGGTGCAGACTTCCCAGACGATGTCGTGGCTTTTTCAGGTGCTGCTTTAGCTGGCGCAACGGGTTTCACCGGTGAAGCCGGCTTCGTCGGAGTCGTGGCCATCGACTTCTTGCCTGCTTCAATTTTCTCTGGTCGGGGAACCTCTTTCGCAGCGGGCGGTTTGTTTGGCTTTCTCTTTGGCGGCAACTGCAACTCTGCAAAACGATCCATGACATCTGCCATGCATTGTTCCGTGTCGGCGTGATCGGCAAATCGAGGCACAAATCTGGGATCTGTCGAAAGGCATCGCAGCAGATAGCAGAATTCGGAGACCTCAGATTTCTTCAAACCTCCCTTCAGGTATTCCGATCCATCATTCAGATCCACATTTTCAGGAACGAGCCCGAGCCACTTTGCGGCAGTCAGCATGGATTCGTCCAGACAAACAATGTGACTGCCCAGGATTTCGTGCAGCACGAAATCGCGGATAAACGGGGTGACGTCCGGCATCTTCTTCAGCGTCTTGACAGCCTGTTCCAGCGTCTGTCGACGCAGCTTTTCGAAGTCGTACGAATATGTCGATTCGAAAATGGAACGCAGAATGGACCGGATGCGCAGACCTTTCCAGTCGGCCTTGTTGAGTGGTGCAAGAACCAATTCAAGTTCGTTCACAGAACTGACACGAATTTCGTTCAGGTCAAAAAATGTCGCGATCAACTTCTTCAGACCGGCTTCGGCGGGAGCCCACGGATTATCTTCCAGGCAGGCTGCGAAAAGCAACGTTTCAATGACCGGCAGTTCGATCTTTGGAACGGACTTACCGTACAGCTTGTGAAGCGCCGTTACAAACTTGCGACAGACCTGCGACTTATCAGCCGCTTTAGTGGCCCTGGTCGTTCCCATTGTGGTTCCCTGCTGAACTTAATCGACAAGTCCAGAAAAATAATCTGGACATGGCCCCCTCATTCTTCAACTACTTAAACGCCCGGCGGATTACGTATCCGGAAATCCCGGATCGCCCGCAGATGGTACCTCCAAATGCTCCATGTCTCCCCCGGATACGTCTTCATCCGTATCGTTTGAAGGCAGGACATCACGAAGGATTGCGGAGGTCTGAATAGACTTCAAAACAGTGTCATCCAGGACAAAACGCAGTTCTGGAGTATACCGACTCTTAATATATTCCGCGACTTTCGACTGCAAATATCCTTTAGCTGAAGTCAGCCCGTGCATCGTAAGTGCGGCGGTTTTTTCATCTCCCATGACTGAGATCCGAACTGCGGCGTGTCTAAGATCAGGACTGACATCCGCTCCAAGAATTGTGACATTTCGGATACGAGGATCGCGCAGCTCAAACAAAATTGCGGTGCTGACGACTTCGCGGATCATTGAGGCGACTCGTGCCGTTCGACGTGTTGACATTGAGCTTAATTCCTGAAGAGTGGGTCGAGTCAGACACAAAACAATGTCCGCAGGTTCAGGTTCCCTGACCAACGCTGCGTTCAGGCGAAGAAACGCTTTACCGCCCGCGCCACAATAATCTCGGAGGACTATAACGTGCGCGCGATCTCGTCAATTCGAAATGCCTCGAACAAGTCTCCTTCTTTAATATCATTGAACCCGTCCAGTCGAATACCGCATTCCATACCGTCGCGGACTTCCCTGGCATCGTCCTTTTCACGTTTAAGTGAACCGATCCGATAGTCGTTCATAACCTTTTGATCGCGGATCAGATGCACCCGACTTTCCCGGGAAATCGTGCCGTTCAGCACACGACAACCCGCAATCGTACCGAAACGACTGATACTGAAGGTTCGCAGTACGATGGCGCGACCAGTGGAAACTTCCACACGCTCCGGACGCAGCAGACCCTGCAATGCCAGCTTAATATGCTCCGTAACTTCGTAGATAATGTTGTATCGCCGAATTTCCACGCCCTGACGATCCGCCTGCTGTTGCGCTCGATCTTCAGCAATGACGTGAAAGGCGATGATAATCGCGCCAGCGGCACTTGCCAGTGACACGTCGCTTTCATTCACCCCGCCAACGCCAGAGTGAATAATCTGTACCTTGACTTCCGGATGCTCAAACTTACAGACTTCACCCCGCAATGCTTCGATCGAACCCGGTGAATCCGCCTTCAGAATCAATGGCAGTTCCTGAACGCCAAAACCTTCGCGGGGAACGCTGAGAATATCTTCCAGTGTTCGCGCCGTAACGCGTGACGAGAGTGCTTCCGTGCGACCTTCGTGCAACCGGCTTTCCGCTGTCTTGCGCGCTTCCTCGATGTCTTTCATGACAAAGAAATGGTCGCCCGCCCCTGGCACATCGGAAAGGCCTGAAACTTTGACCGGCGTCGAAGGCCCCGCTTCAGTGATCGCTTCATCCCGGTCATTGTACATTGCCCGGATTCGCCCGTAGGTCGCACCGCAGAGCACGTTGTCCCCGATCCGCAGAGTTCCCTTCTGGACGATCAGCCACGCGATCGCTCCACGACCTTCGTCACGGAAGGCCTCCAGGCAGACGCCAAGACCCTCCCGATCAGGATTCGCAGTAAATTCCTGCAGTTCAGCAGTCAACAACAGGGTTTCCAGCAGTTTATCGATGCCTTTGCCTGTTGTTCCTGACGTTCGCACGACCTCGACTTCACCGCCCCATTCCGCAGGCAGCAGTTCATGCTGCGCCAACTGTTGCAGAATTCGTTGTTCGTCAACGCCCGGGAGATCGATCTTGTTCAGAGCAACGACGATCGGCACGCCAGCATTTTTTGCATGGCTGATGCACTCAACGGTTTGCGGCATCACGCCGTCATCGGCCGCAACAACCAGCACGACGATGTCGGTTGCATCCGCACCGCGAGAACGCATTTCCCCGAACGCCGCATGTCCTGGCGTATCAACGAACGTGAGATGGTGACCTTCGTAATTCACCTGATATGCTGCGATGTGCTGCGTAATGCCGCCTGCTTCACCCGCCGCCACGTTGGCACTGCGGATACGGTCCACCATCGTCGTCTTGCCGTGGTCAACGTGCCCCAGAATCGTAATCAACGGTGGACGCCGACGCATCAGCTCCGGAGGATCTTCATGGTCCAACGACGCCAGAAGTTCAGCCTCGATGTCCCGACCTCGTTTAAACGACAGATCGACGCCCAACTCCATCGAGACTTCCATTGCCTCGTCTTCGCCAAGCTCATCATTAATCGTCACCATCCGGCCTGCTTTGAACAGAATGCTCAAAATGGACTTGGCCGGGCGACCGATCGCCTCAGACAACGCTCGCACAGTGATCGGGAACGAAATTGAAGCCGTCGTTTTGAGATCGATAGGGCCCGAGCGCTTCCGGCGTTTGAGTTTTTTCGCCTGACGTTCCGCTTCACGGGTTTCGCGAAGTTCTTTGAGCAGGGAGCCTCGGTTTGCTGTCCCTCTGGATTTCCGTTCAGCAGGAGCCGGCCCACCTGCTTCGTGCTCATCACGGGCTTTGCGCAGGGCTTTCAGCTGATCAGCAAGCGGACTGCGACGATCCACAATTTCCGACAACGACATGTCGGGCTTCTGGACTTTCTCTTCGCGTGGCTTGGTCTTCTTGACACTCGGAGTTGGCAACGTTGGCGCTGTGGCCACCATTGGTCTGCCCGGTTGCCGATCTCTATCACGGTTGACCTTGATCGGTCCGGCAGGTTTGGCAGCTGTTCCTGCTGCCTGTTGCTCACGATCTTTAACGGAACCAATAGGCCGCATTTCACGTTGCCTGGCCATTCTTGGACGCTGCATAACGTCGGCAGGCGATGATTCGGCTTTGGTTATTGCCTCAGCTGAAACAACCGGCAGGTCAGCCTGAGGTTCCAGGGACTCAATCGCAACCGCTTCGTCGGCGGCAGATTTTACAACGTCCGTTTCAGTTTCAGAAACTGGCGTTTCTTCGTCAGTGAACGCTTCGACGGCAACGTCAATTTCTGAGTCACTGTTTTCGGCAACTTCAATATCTTCCAGGTCAGCCGCCTGAAATTCGATTTCGTCCTGACCGCGACCTGAGCCACGTGAAGGAATACCAACAATCTGACGCACCTTCCCGGCAACCAGTGGTACGTCGCGAACTGGTGTCATCTCCACGGGCGGGGCACTGCCGCCAGTCATGGTCCCCTTGCTGCGAATATAGGCAACGACCGTGTCTCGTTCTTCTTCGCTGATCGTCGCCAGCGCATTGCGCAGCTTGACGCCAGCTTGTTCACAGAGATCGATCAACACCTTACTGTCGAGACCAAGGTCCCGTGCAAGAGCAAAGATACGTATCTTCAAAACTTAACCCCTTCGGCCGACGGAGTCTGTCCGGGAAAACGCTTCCCCAACAGTGTCAGCACTGAAACTCACAAAAACAGACCGAGCACTCCGAAGAATCCCTTCGCTCGAAATGCTGACCGCAGACGATGCCGTCTTTCAACCTGTTTCCGGCGAAAGCCGGTGACAGCCAGAACAAAGACACACGAA
>CAZFDW010000142.1:0-13005 GCA_964517865.1 uncultured Chitinophaga sp. | reverse complement strand
CTGTTCATCATGTATGTGCCTGGACCATGCACGTTGGTTTTCGTGGTCATCGCCATCAGGAAAGCCATCTCGTCGATCAGCTTCGCCTGTTCAGGAAACATGCTGCTGACCCAGCGTCCTGATTCGCCGTGCTGCGCAAATTCAAACGGACTTTTCATGATCGCACCAGCCGGTGCGACAAACCCTTCAGGTTTCTCCTTCGGCCCCAGCATCTGCCCGTGAAGTCGCGCCAGTTCCGGCTTGTAATCATATGTGTCCATCGGGCTGGCACCACCCGTCATGAACAACTGAATGACGCGCCTGACCTTTGGCGGATGATGCTGCAGGGCATCTGCCGTGGCATCCCGCGTCAACAATTGAGCCAGAGCGAGCGCGGCAAAGCCATCTCCGGCATCGGCGAGGAACTCGCGCCGTAAGGATGAGTGCCTGTCATCCATCGTCCTGTCCTGCTGAGTCATAGGGTGGTCACCGTGCCATCGCATCCAGTTCGTGCAACTTCAGTCGCACACTCAGGATATACGACATCTGATTGACAGACCAGTGGCCGTAGGTTGTGGTGACAATTGTATCGTCCGACAGCACTTCAACTCCCGGATAGGCGCAGTCCGTGCCTTTCTTGTTGTCTTTCAGTCGCACGACATACTGGCCCTCTTTTGCCTGGACCAGATCATCATACGTCCCCACCCATGCCAGCCAGTCTCCCTGATGATCCACAGTGAGCTTCTTTGGCGGTACGCTGCGGAACGAAATAAACAGCCTCTCGTCAGATAGATATTTTCCCCGTGTGACGATCGCCGTTCAAAGACGCAGGCAATTCGCTCCCAACCACTTCTTGTCATTCTTGTCCGTCAAGTTCCTTCATCAATTCAGCCCGCCGCCGTTCAATGGCTTTCGCGAAGAACTTGAGCGTCCGGTGCCGCCGGAAAAAAAAGGGTTCGACATCATGGGGATCGAGAGGGCATGAACCTTCACTATTTCAGAGATTCTCTCAAAACCTGACTCTGGTGCCCAAGTTGCCGTAAACGGAATTATCAGGTTTGCCACAAGGGCAAGCATCGTTTCTCCCGACCCTCTGCTGACTCTCAGACTTTGGTGCAGGACTTTGGCGAGAAGCATGGGGAAGTCTAGTTCAGCAGTAAACGAGCGTAGGGTATGGACTCGATGCTCTCATCGAAAACGGCGTCAGGTTCTATCCTCTGCCGGATTCGCCGGATAGAATCAGACAGAAGGAGTGAAATCATGCGTCATCCGAGCAAAGCAGGGAAATGCCGCGTGGATCCGGGAGAAATCGACGGCGACCAGCTCCGACGATTTCTACGATGGCTACAACGCGGCAGTGGTTGCCACGAAAGCTACCGTCATCATCAACGGGATTAGTAAAAGCAATTCCAAGGGCCGGTCTTGAACATAGATCCCGATATCGTGGATCCTGCCGGTAACGTATCGACGAAACATCAGAAGTCAAAGATCAACCAAGTCTGAGCGTTCCGACCAAGCCATGCACTGGAGCATCGACGTATTGACCCGTTCAAGGCTGTCCGAGACAAGCTTTTCACGCAGTCCATCGCGAACGACCGAGACCTCCCGTGGAGCCTTAATTCCAAGTCGGACAATACCTCCCCGAATCCCCAGAATCTCCAATTCAATATTTTCGCCTATGATGATCCGTTCGTTGATCTTCCTTGAGAGAACCAGCATTTCCACACTCCTTTGAAATTATGGTTACGATCCAAAAAGATCGGGTGCAGCAGGCATACCAAAACCGGCAGTTTTTGCCGAAGCGGTGAAAAGAGAACAAAACCTGGGTTATCTTCGCTGTTTCTGTCCGTCCGTCGTGTCATGACTGAGACATTTTCGGTCGGCCTGTCGCAGCATCATGGGCCCCAATGGCACGCTCTGTGCCATTTGGCTCACTGCGGCGCGGAACGCTGCACACTGATTGGCCGCATAAATCTCTGCTGTAGAGTGGCCAGCGATATGCGGCTCGTGATCCGAGTTTTTCAGTGAGTCAAGCGTGCCCAGTCGAATCGCTTCCGCAATATCGAGGCCACCGAACATCGCGCCGACTTCATCGGCTCCGCGTATTGTGACGATGCGTCGCCCGCTGTCGTTCTGCACGCGGATGCTGTAGCTCTGCGCGGAGACGCTTTCTGTTTTGTAAACGGTCAGCGCAATGCGAGTCGTCTGCGAGATTGAAGGGCATCACATCGGGCTTGGTGGGCGTTGTGAGTTCTTTTTTGACTTCTCGTGCTTTCGCGTGCAGCTTCCAATCCCCTTCGCGGATCCCTTCGATGCGACCGCCCGCGTTGTCATAGAGAAACTCGTTGCGCATGGATTTGGCGGTGCCGGACAGCCGCGAGGAGATGTCGATGCCGTCGATGGCCCGGTCGGCGGGAAGCGGTGTGCCGGTGATGGCCGCGATGGTTGGGACAGGTCGATCGTCGAGGTGCTCGATGGTGTTGATGTAGGCCCGCTGAGGATCGGGGTCGCGGACATCATCGGGCACATACAACGGAATGTGCGGCATGGAGTAGGGCAGATAGTTGAAGAATGGGCGTGCCTGGTTCTCGTGAATGAAACCAATGGCCTGCGGCATATGGATATGGACTGCGGCAGCCTGCTGCCGCTTTCCGTTCCGCAGCCTGCTGCGGAACGACTCGATGTGATTTCCTGGCAGCAGGCTGCCAAGCTCAAAGCGGCAGCCTGCTGCCGCTTTCCAGGCGACTTTCAGGTGACCTCGATGTCCTTCGCGATCATTGTATCCGGTTTATCCTGGCCGGCTTTGATGGTGTATTTGCCTGGCGCATACACGCGGGGTTTGAAGGTCTCTGTGGAGGACCTCACGGTGTAGAGAATCTCGCCCGTGGATTCCGCGATGACCTGCACGACGGGATTCGGCACGCCGTCGAGTTTCACTGCGGGCAGATGGGCGTGGACCTTTCGGCCGTCGTTGGAGTCCTGGGTGATGGTGATCGGCCAGCCGGGGAACTGGGCTTTGTCACCGTCGGCGACTTTGGAGAACCGCGGCCAGCATTCGAAGGTGATCTTCCGAGTCTTTTTGTCAAAACGAATGAGGCCGTAACCGTCGGCGCGCTTCTTTTCGTCCTGAATGTCCTCGGGGTTGGCATAGGCCATCATGCTGATCGGGTTGCCGAGGCCATCTTTGAAGTCGCCGGTCCACGGCAGTGGGCTGTCCGGAATCGGATTCGGGCCAGACTGTTCATTGAGCGGATGCCACCAGCGACCGTAGATCGTATTCACGATTGCTGGGCTGGTGAATCCGAACGGGCCGTCGCCAAACTGCTCAATGCCATGCTTCACAACGACGGCCAGATGCTGGTCGCCGCACAGATGCGGAGCCCAGGCTCGGCGAATTTCTACCAGAGCGCGATTGCGACCGGTCTGCGGCCAGCCGTTGCAGTCGAGATCAGCGAGCAGACGATTGTCGCGGCCGCCGTGCATGTGAACGGCTCCGCAGAAGGCCGTGGCGGAAAGCACGCACTTCATCTCTGCGCCACCACTGTAGTCCTGGCCCCATTCGCGAAGGAACTTTTCCTGGCGCTCGCCCAACAGCTCCAAACCAGGCAGATCGATGCTTTTCGGATCGTACGACGGATCGTTGATGTGATCCGGGCGCGGCCCCATCTGAGGAATCTTGCCTGCGGGCCCGGATTTGAACTTCCGGTCTTCCAGAATGGCGAAGTCAATGCCTCCGACGGTCATCCGCGTGAAGTAGACGCTGACGTCCCGGCTCACTGGTGCGGGATCAGGCGAGTCCGGCAAATGCCAACTTTGCTGACGCTGCACTTGATTCACATACGCCACCGGATAACGGAAGCCGCCGTCGGCATCGCCTTCGATGCTGGAGACCTTGCCGCTTTCGCCCCAGAGATTGCCGTGACCGACATCGTGGTCGTCCGGAATGCAGACCGTCGGGCGGTCGCGGATGATGTCGCGAAACTGCAGACCAAACTCGATCCAGCCAGCCGTGTGCTCAGTGTGGCGGTAGGTCTGGTCGCCGCCGAAGAAGAGTACATCGGGATCTTGAGCGCGGAGGTTCTCGACGATCTCCGTGCGTGGTCCGATGGTGCGGCTGGAGTTACAGCTCAGGTTGGCGACAACGATCACGTCTTTTTCCACCGGGTCGCGCCGGATGAGTCCCTCAAACATCGCCTTCTCTCCGTGGCGCACTCGGTAGGGAACATTCTGCGAACCAGCCCAGCCTTCGACACGGAAATGAGTATCCCACCCCGGATAATGCACATCGCCCTTCGCGATCTCCTGCCAGTCCTTGCCTTCGTACTTCACTTCGAGACGCGCCATCCGCTCCTCGTCCGGCTTCAGTGGAAAAAGCTGCGCGCTCATCTTCAGCACGCCGTTTTGATGCGTGTAATACGCGAAGCACACGACCTCATCGCGCGGCACATCCATCGTCGGCGGCGGGGGACCGCCAGCCCCTTTGGTCTTGCCCTTCGCGTTCTTATTCTCCTTCTGCGCTGCGGCGAGCGTTCCTTTGGTCCACCACTCGCCCGTCGCAAGGGAATCCAGCTTCGGAAACTCAGGGCCGAAAGCAAGTTCTGCCTCGGATTGTACGCCGACGACCGACGATGACGAAGCCCGCCACAAGAGCAGCGGGGTCATTTTCAGGAGCAAGCGACGAGTGATGTTCATGGTTGGCCGTTTTTTTTTTGAATTGCTGCGATGAGTGTCTATTTCACAGCATGGTAGAGGCGTTCGCCCTTCGAGTTAAAATGCTCGAAGAGCAGGTTATCTCCCGCGGTAATATTTAGAAAGCCACCGTTGGGCGTTGGCGATGTGTAGAGTTTGGTGAATCAGCGCCTGCGGGTCAGACCCCTTCTTGTCGCCCGGTGCCACACCCATTCTGGCGTTTTCGTCGTTCAGCGCACCGCAGGCGAACTCTTCGACGCCGGAGGGATGAATGCTGTGGTACGTGTCTCTAGTTTTGGATGGCCCCAAATGTTCGGATGGCCCCAAATGTCGCCCCAAATGTCCGCAGCCCCAAATGTTTGCAAATGTTTGCAAATGTTGTAGATGAGCACGGTCCGATCACAGCCGGCGCGCCAAGGGAGCAGAGCGGGGATCGAGAAACGAGCCACAGAAGCGCGATGCTGGCGAGTGAACGCGGTGAAATCAATTCAATTCTCCTTCGGAATGGACGGGTTCGGGATCAAATCTGCAAGAGTAAACGACTTCGGGTTGAAGACCAAACGATGATGTTCTGGGAACGCTTTCGCGAGTTCATTAAGAAGGATTGGGTCATCAGGCAGGCGGCATACGATGACGTCGCCGGATAAGTCGGGCGGATTGACGATATAGCTGAGCTGTTGATTTGTGCCACGCTCATCGACCAGAATCAGGGCAGGATGCTGAACCTGTTCAGACGTTGTCAGGCGTCGAAAGTACTCGAAGCGAATACGGGAGTACGCTTGTTCGCGGAATGCGGTGGTGACTCGTGACGGTTCCCGGAATGTGTCCGTGTCAATCCAGTTCGGTAGCAGCGAAGCAAAGATCAGCAACGTCAGCCAGAGTGATGACAATCTCGAGCCAAGTTGCGATTGAAGACTGCTGTTGGCAACACGAAGTCCGAGTGTGGCCAGCAGGATGAGCAACGGTGCGGATTCAAACACGTAGTGCCAGTGCATGATGCCATCGTACCAATACGGGAAATGGACGGCATGCAGCGTCAGCACCGAACAAAGCAGCAACAGCGGACGACGGTCATGGCAATCAAAGCAAGTGGCGAGTGCCGCGATGACGCAAAACGTCAGCGCCGCGATCCCGAGCGTCCACCGCAGGCTGTAAATTGTGCGTTTTACGACATTCGCCTGCGCTTTGGCGAACGTGAGATTCTCATTCTTTGCCCAGTCATCGTACCATTGCAGGACTTTTGATTCCGGCAATGCCGGATCAACGTTGGCATTGTCGAAACCGTAGCGGTGGCGCGGCGTCCAGGTGTCTGTGTAGAGTTGGTACGCCGACTTCGACCAACTGCCGGTAATCGCATGATTCATCACGCCCAGCACACCAAATCCCAGCAGCAGCGGGATTCCGATTCCCGCGAGAGCTCGTACGGGCGACCACATAATTGTCGGTGACCCTGTTTTGCTGCTGAACTGCTGCCTGATCATCGCGACCACCAGCCAGATTCCGAATGGTAAGGCAAAGCCCGCTGCAGTCATCGGTCGACTGAGCATTGCCAGTGACAACGCGACCCCGGCGACCAGAATGTCGCGGACTCGATAGTGATCCATAAATCGCAGGAACCCCCACAGGAACACGGCCAGAGCCATCATTGTCGGGTGATGAGCCAGCAGCAGGTTACTGAACGATGCCAGTCCCGGACTCACAGCAATCAAAACGCCGCCCACCGCCGCCCACCGAAATCCCATTAGGCGACAAAGGCAGCGATGAAAGAATACGCAAGCAATGGCACCAGCCAGCCAATGTCCGAAATAGGGATGCTTCACCGCGACGAATGGAGCCATCCAGAAACCGGTCCACGGAAAATAGCGGCAGGCAGTCGTGGGCTGATTGAGCACATGCACCTGATGAAATAAGTCCGGCTGCACGTTCATCGCAGGCCAGGACCAACGTCCGGCCAAAAAAGTTTCGGCTTGAAGCAGATAACTGAATTCATCGTGATACGCTGGCGGCAGTTCGTGGAATCGAATTTGGGTGACCGAATCAGTCTGTCCCGCGATCGGAGCCAGCGACACCGTGCGAAACCCAATCGACGCACTGCTGAGCAGTGACAGCAAGAACAGTGCGACGGCTGCCGCAGCTTGCACACGCCCGGATGCGGGCTCCTGGTATGATCTCACCAGAACCGAGGGTCCTGCCCCCAAGTTCAATTTCGCTGCTCTCGCCGCGACCAGCACCAGAGGTAAAGTCAGCAAGACGATTACTGCCAGTGACCAATCGGCGTCCATCCCGTAAAACCAACCCAAAACACCCGCTGGCGATTCTGCAGCCGTTTTCAGCCGCGGAGTCTCATGCCAGAGTGCGACGGTGGTTGTAAGCAACCATGCGACAGACACGAAGACCGTGCGAATTTTGGCCGCCAATCCTGTGTGACCTGCAGAAATACCTCGTTGTTCGTGCATGGGCATCAAAAATTGAATCAGGACTCACTGTGTAAATTGGAGGTATCATTGCTTCTACGTGAAATCGTGGCAACCTGCTGGTTGAGTTGGATGGTACGGCATTTTTCGTCTAACGGCGAGGCGCAGGCAAAACCCAGCGACGACGCCTGCGGCTTGCCGTTAGACGAAAAATGCCGGCCCCGGAGAATTAAACGACTGTCAGCCCCCCAGTTGCAGGGGGATATCAATCGGGCCGCAGTGTGACTACGCCGTCCCAGGGATTCGGTGGAACCTGACTGCCTCGGGAGATCATGTCGCGAAGAATTGAATTTCCCTGATCGTGAACAAGGTGCGTCCCGAAGATTTCCTCCGCTTCGGACCAACGTCCGGCAACAAACATATCGATCGCGCGTTCGTGAAGTTCGAGTTGCAGGGTTGACAATTCCCCGACTGTCCCATCCGGCCATAACAACTGGCTGATGTTCACGACGGTATCCATACCCCGAGGTCGTACGCTGGCTATGCGGCGGCATCGGAGGTTATGGATGTCTCCGCGTTCCCGGATCACCGTTGCTGTCGCCTCATCGATCAGAATCGGCGTTCGGAACTGTTTCGTCATTCCCTGTAAACGAGACGCCTGATTGACGACCGCTCCGAAGACTCCGACCTTGCTTTGTTCCGGCGGACCGATCTGGCCGGCGATGCCGGTTCCGTGACCGATTCCGATCCCAATGGCCAGCCCGTGTAGCGGATGGCATTCATCCGTGTGACCATCCGCGAATTGTGTTCGAATATCCATCGCGGCACGGCAGGCCAGCAGCGGGCCGTCCTCGGTGGCCTGCGGCCAGCCCCAGAATGACAGGACAGAGTCTCCCTGAAAATCTGCAATGACGCCACCGTATTCCATGATGCAGCGGACCATCGCACTGAGTGCCGAACTGATCTTCGACAACAAGGCAGGCAGATCTCCGTCGGCCTGCTCCGTCTTCGTTGAGAAGCCCCGGAGATCGCAGAACAGCACCGTAATTCTGCTCGTTCGAGGCTGCAGCATGGCATCAGCGTTTTCATGAGTCATCGTCTTAACGACGGCGGGCGGGAAAAAGCTTGACATCCGCGTTTGCGTCTGCTGCAACAATCGGACAGACCGCGTCGCCCCAATGAACTGTGCCATCAGCTCTGTGAACCGCATGGGTTCCTGAAGCTCATGCTTCATGGCGGTCGGTCGGAGTGAATCAAAACCACCGCTCAGATAGAGGCACCAGCCACGCGACGATTCGTCCAGGAGCGGCGAGCAAAAGGCCCAGTCCAGATTCCCAAGGTTTGTAAAGACTCCTTGTTCGGCGGGCGCATCCCAGATATGCAGCACGCTTTGTTCCGTTCTGATGGCTGTCGCCATCAATCGCCGACTCGGACGAAACGGACTGGCACCATCATCGCGGCTGTTCCATCGAATCAGTGATGGATCGGGGATCGTATCATGGACTTTGAGTTCCCGAATTTTATCAAATACTACAACCGCAGCTGCGTAACATCGCGGGATAGCCTCAAGAAGCAGTTTGACCATTGCCGCCGCAAACTCAGGATCATTCCGAGACTCGCGCATGAGTTGCGGGATCGTCGCAAGGAGTTCGAGCGACCGTCCCTGCGTCTGCACAAACGGAACTTTGCGCAGTTCCCCTGCCGCAAAAGTGTATTCGTTGACTGCCGCATCCTGCAGGATGTCCGTCGTTGCCGCACCGGTAGATTCAAGTCGAAACGTCGTTTGGCCGACAAGGAATTCTTCATCCACCTGAAGGTTGATTGATGACGTTTCCTTGCCTTTGAAGACCAGTAGGTTCTGGGCCGAATCCAGCTTTCTGATCAGTACATATCCGCACGAGAGCGTAACTTCCGCATGGACACGGGAGATTGCGCGATCCCACGGTACAGCGATTTCGCATTGTGACGACCGGCCGAATCGCAACGTTTTGGATTCTGTGAGTGGAATGCTGAAACGCTGCGCCGTTTCCGGACCGATCACGAAAAGTTCTAACATCCTGACTGCCTGTGAGATTCTGCCCAGAAGATGTTTACATTGCGAAGGCTTGGAAAAGGGGTCAGGAACCAATAGTGCGGAGCACCCTTCGGGCCATTTGGCTATTGGTTCCTGACCCCTTTTCCAGGCTCAGAAGATATATTCACGGCCGGTAACGCCAATCTCCAGATTGGCGCGGGGAATGGTTTTGAATTCGTGTGCAATCTCATCAAAGAAACACGGCTTCAAATGATACGCAATGACCTGAACGGACTCAGGTAGCCGACGGATTTCTTCGGCGAATAGTTCCGGACAGAGGTGCCCGGATTTATCCGCGAGCCAGCGGTGTGAGTTTGGAAAACTGCAGTCGAGAATCACCGCCCGGAGTTTCCTTGTAGCAGCCAGCACTTCCCAGATCCGCTGTGTCGGACTTGTGTCAGAGACAACAGCCACGGCACTGTTCGCGTCCTGGAGAATGAAACCCATGGTGGGCACAATGTGTCGGAGCGGAACCGGTGTGACGGTCAGTGCCGGTAAATTAACGGGCACTTCCGGCTTCAGCGTCTGAAGTTTCAGGAACGGAGATTCTTCTTCGGACAGTCGGATAAAGTCCGGCCACAGGCGGTCGTTGAAAACATCCTCGCGCAGACACTTGATTGTTGCCTCGCATGCGTACACCGTCGGGCAATCCGGGCCCGGCTTGTAAATGTTGTCCAGAAACAGAGGCAGCGACGCGACGTGATCGAGGTGACTGTGCGAAAGAAAGACCTGCTGAATCTGCATCTGTCGCTCAACCGGCCACAGCAATCCGATGGAGCCGGCGTCGATCGCAATTGTGTCATTGATCACTGCCGAAATACAAAACTGTTTTGTGGCAAGTGTCCCGACGGTTGATGGAAGAAATTCAACCTTCATACGAGCGAACCTGTGTGAGATCTGTTTGCCGAAATTTCAGACTGGTGAAAACCGAACTCGACTGCCGGATTGAATTTCGATTCCAGTGTTACCGTCGTTGCGACTTGACCGCAACTTTCTGATGTTCACCACGTGGGATGCGCATCGTCGCGATGAGACCGGATTTCAGGAGCCCCTGAGTATTGGCCACTCTGGCCCAGACGCGAACCTGTTGACTGACTTCCTGAACCTCCGAGTCCACAAACACGACTTTTCCGTTGAAACGGACGTCTTCCACTTCCAGTTCGATTCCCGGAATTTCGACCTGCACTTCGACCGGTTGTCCCCGACGGACCATCCAGGCCAGCTCCAGCGGCAGAAATCCCTCGACTCGCAGCTCGTTCAGATTTGCGAGATCTGCAATGGGTTCGCCTTCCTGAACCGATTCACCCACAGACTTCTGCACGCGCAGGATGACACCTTCAAACGGAGATTTAACGCTGTACCCTGCCAGCGAGATCGTGGCGGTTTCCAGTTCAAGCTTAGCAACCTCAAGGTTGTGAGAAGCCAGCTCAATCTGCAGCAACGCACGCTCGGCTGCGATCTTAAGATTCCTGACTGAGAGTTCGGACTGGGCTCCGGGGATTTCCTTGTTAAGTGCCAGGGCTCTGGAATATTCCAGTTGTGCCAATTCACTGAGTTTAATTGCATATCTCAGATCAACGTCGTTTCTGGCTTTCAGGTCGGCAGTTGCGACCTCGGCACTGGCGAGATCGTCACGAATCTGTGCGACCTGGAGACCCGCCGGCACAAGGTCTCCATCCATAACGTCGATCCGGTCAATGATCCCGGATCGCGTGCTGGCCAGCACTGCTGACTGAAGAAGCGTCACGCGGCAATCCTGCAGCACAATGATTTCATCCGCAGCCGAACCATGCACTGCGGATATCTGCCCGCCACAATCGCTGACTGACAGTAAAAAGACACAGACGGTGACATGGACAATCTGAAGATGCTTGAATGTCATCATAAATACAACGCCTCCTTGCGCAATAACTCGTCGATCCTATTGAGTTTTGCCGCCAAATGTCAAGCGGGATCTGATCTTGCTCTGTAACAGCGATTCTCACAGACTCTCAATTTTGCTGCCTTTTTGTTGAGCGGGAGTTCCGACTCAATCCTGCCAGACATGCCGGGTTTCATCGTGCCGAACCTTGCCGGAGTCCGCAATGAAAACCGTCGTTCAATGGTCAGTCATCCTGGCGAACCTGGAAGAAGTTGCCGCCGACAATGACTCGGCACCCGCCTTTTTTGAACGGTTGCTGAGCGAAATATCAACAGCGATCGAAGCAGATTCTGCGGCGTGCTGGATGCTCGATCAGGGGCAATCGATCGGGCTGCTGGCAGAATTCCAATTTTCCAGACTCGGCCTTTGCGACGATCTGCAGGGCACACGCCTGAACCAGCGAATCCTCAGCGATACTTTCTCAACAGGAGCCGCGAGAGTCGTTCCGTTTCAGGTCCGGAACAGTCCCGCCATCAGTTTTGTGTTGTTGGTGCCCGTGATGCACGGAGGCCGGTGTATTGGTGTCCTGGAATTTTTCGGCGGTGGCGAGCCGTGGCAACTGAATCCCGAAATTCATCGCGATCTCAACTCCGTGAGCAGTCTCATCGACCAGTATCTGGAACGGTTGGAGGAATTGACGCGGGTCACGGATTTATCAGGATTTCCGGAAGTTTTTGAATCATTTGCTGCTGAACTGCATGGCAGCCTTGATCCCGCCGTCGTGGCCGTGACCGCCGTCAATGACGCTGCGGCAATTCTGAAGTGCGACCGTGCCACTTTGCTGCTGCAGCGTGGTTCAAGGTGGGATGTGATCGCCGTCAGTGGACGCGGCGCGGTCAACGCGCGATCGAATCAGATCAGACTTTTGCAGCGGTTGACGCAGAATGCGGCCGTCGCTCGTGACGTGCTGATGTACACGGGAAAAAACGACGCTATCCCATTGCCAGTGGCTGAATCGCTGGCAGCGTATGTCGGCGAAAGCGGCAGTCGAATGCTGATGCTGCGTCCGTTGTTTCAACCAGTCTCCCGAAAGCCCGGCGAGACCGAGAAGCGTTCTCAGGATCGCAGAGAGCGTCGCCTGCTGGGCGCGATCGTGTTGGAACAGTTTACAACGAACCGGCCTGGCCCTGCGCTGCAGGCGCACGCTGCTCCGATTTGCGACCAGGTATCGCTGGCGATGTCGAATGCACTTGCCTACCGACGCATTCCACTGCTGCCGCTGCTTGATTTTCTAAGTCGGCAGTTCGAAAACGTTTGCAGGCGGGCAACGGTGAAAGTCGCCGTCGTGCTCTGCAGCTGCATTGCGGCAGTCGCAGTTCTGTTGAATACTCATGCCGCGTATCGCGTCAACGCAAACGGTAAATTGATGCCTGCCGTGCAGCGTCGTGTGTTTACGGAGTTTGATGGCGAAGTGGATCGAGTGCTCGTCCAGCCGGGCGAACGAGTCGAAGCAGGGACTCCACTGATCACGCTGAAGAACGATGCTTTTCAGGACGAGTTGCTGCTGCTCCGGAGCCAGCGAGATGAACGCCGCAAATCGCTCCTCGGACTCACGTCTGAACTGCACACTGCATCCAAGGTCGGGAACCGCGAACACTTGCTTCAGCTTCAGGCAGGACTTGAACAATGCCGCATCGATACGGCAAGTCTTCAAAACAAGATCAATCAGGTTGAAAGAAAAATAGAGCGAATGACACTGCGAGCTCCGATTGCGGGGACGGTGGTGACCTTCATGGACGAACAACAATTGATCGGGAAGCCGGTTCACCGCGGTGATACGTTACTGGAAATCATGGATGAAAACGGTCCCTGGCGACTGGAACTCGAAGTTCCGGAAAATCGTCTGCACCACGTTCGCCATGGAATTTCGACGTATGGCGACGAGGTCCCGACAACTTTCAAACTCACCGCAGATCCAGCCCACGAGT
>CAZFDW010000141.1:0-13090 GCA_964517865.1 uncultured Chitinophaga sp. | reverse complement strand
TTAAAGATGACTCCTTTTTAAATCCGACAGTGATTATTGCGCCGATCCTGAGACGTTGGGTTGCGGACGAAGCCCGCGCTGGGTCATTCTCGATTTCCAGGACGCGCACATGATTTGTCGTTGAACCGGTTTTTTTAGGGGTTCTAGATTAGAATGTCCCCTGATTCGATTTCCCTGTTTCGATTTTTTGCGTGGTTTAAGTCCACAGTTCGCTGGAGCCGACGAAGATGAATCCGCAATACGACCCTCTGGATCAGCCCGGCGCGACTCAGCGAGACGCGAACAGGATAAAGAAGCAATAACTTCACTGGCTGACAAGACCTTGAGAGAGATTCCATGAAAACTACTGATTCAACTCACCGACAGTGTTTCGCTCGTCTGTTCAGTTTTATTCTGGTGTTGCTTTCGAGTGGTCCGTTGACGGCGCTGGCTGCCGAAAAGCCGAACATCCTTTTCATCGCCATTGATGACCAGAACGACTGGATTGGCCATCTCGGCGGACATCCTCTCGCCAGGACGCCGAACATGGACAAGCTGGCCGAGCGCGGGACGACCTTCCTCAATGCGCATTGTCAGGCGCCGCTATGCAATCCCTCACGCACCAGTTTGCTGCTCGGCTTGCGTCCAACAACGACGGGCATCTACGGACTGGCGCCTGCACCGCGAGCGCTCCCGGAACTTCGCGACCGGGTCTCGCTGCCGCAGCATTTCGCCGCGCAGGGGTATCGAACCGCTGCAACTGGCAAAATCTTTCACGGCGGCACCAGCGGTGGAGGTGGCGGCAGAGCCAACGCGAAGAACAAGGCTGCAGAGAATGGGACTCCCTTGGCGCCAGAGTTCCAGATCACCGCTCCCTACGGTGGCGTCGGTACGAAGCCGCCGCAAAAACTGATCGGCCCGACACCGATGGGTAACAACCCGCTGATGGACTGGGGCGTCTGGCCGCTCGACAATGACGACACAACAAAGGGGGACTATCAAGTCGCGACGTGGACCGTCGAGCAAATCAAGGCCGCGCCGAAGGACCAGCCGTTCTTCATCGCCGCCGGTTTCTTCCTCCCGCATGTCCCTTGCTACGCGACGCAGAAGTGGTTCGATCTTTATCCTGATGACGACAGCGTGCTGCCGAAAATCCTCGCCACCGATCGCGAGGATACGCCGCGATTCTCCTGGTATCTCCACTGGAACCTCCCTGAGCCGCGACTGACGTGGGTCAAGGACAACAAGCAGTGGCGGAATCTTGTCCGCAGCTACCTCGCCAGCACCAGCTTTGTGGATGCGCAGGTCGGACGCCTGCTCACCGCACTCGAAGAGTCCGGTCAAGCCGATAATACGATCGTCGTTGTGTGGGGCGACCACGGCTGGCACCTCGGAGAAAAGGCGATCACCGGCAAGAACACGCTCTGGGATGATGGCACGCGCGTTCCACTTATCTTCGCTGGTCCTGGCGTCAAAGGCGGTCAGCGTTGTATGCAACCCGCAGAGCTTCTCGACATCTATCCCACGCTCATCGAGTTGGCGGGAGCATCGAAGCGCGACGACCTTGAAGGCCTCAGTCTGGTCCCGCAACTCAAGGAGGCTGCCACCCCGCGCGATCGTCCGGCCATCACCAGCCACAATCAGGGCAATCACGGCATCCGTAGCGAGAAGTGGCGTTACATCCGCTACGCCGACAGTACCGAGGAACTCTATGACATGCAGGCCGACCCGAATGAATGGCACAACCTCGCCGCCCGGCCCGAACACGCGGCCATTATTGATGAGCATAAGAAATGGTTGCCCGGCATCGAGTTGCCGCCTGCTCCTGGCAGTGCCAATCGTGTGTTGACCTACAATAAGGCTACCGACCAGGCCGTCTGGGAAGGCACGACCGTCAAACGCACCGACCCGATACCGGAGTGAAGCTTCAGCCAGATTCCGATGCGATTTGATATCCTCTCTCGCTACGAAATGAAATAATGAAATGATGAAACACACGCCCCTGCTTCTCACCGCACTTCTGTTTCCGATCGTTGCGCTGGGTGCCGCCGATGGCGCACCGCCGAACATTGTGATCCTCTACGCCGATGACATGGGGTATGGCGATCTTGGCGCGAATAATCCCGATTCGAAAATTCCGACACCGAATCTCGACCGGCTCGCCGCGCAGGGCATGCGCTTCTCCGACGCGCACAGTTCGTCCGGCATTTGCACGCCAAGCCGCTATGCGCTGCTCACCGGACGCTTTCACTGGCGGAAGTTTCACGGCATCGTGAACGCCTTTGACTCGCCCGTGCTGAATGCGGCGGAGCTCACGATGCCTGAAATGCTGAAGCAGCACGGCTACCGCACCGCGTGCGTGGGCAAGTGGCATCTCGGGTGGAACTGGAGCGACATTCAAAAGCCCGGTGCCAAACCAAAGTCGGACGAGAAGAACGGTAACAAGGTATTTGCCCCCGATGCCTTCGACTGGTCCAGGCCCATCTCCGGCGGACCGCTGTCGCACGGTTTTGACTACTACTTCGGCGACGACGTGCCGAACTTTCCGCCTTATGCCTGGTTCGAAAATGATCGCGTGATCACCAGGCCAACCGAGCCACTGAACATCACGCCGCAGACCAGGGAAGGCGCGTGGGAAGCTCGGCCCGGCCCCATGACGCCCGGTTGGGATTTCTATGCTGTCGGGCCGCGAATCACGGACAAGGCGGTCGAGTGGATTGGCAACCAGCGCGGGCAGGACGAGCCGTTTTTGTTGTACGCGCCGTTCAACTCACCGCACGCGCCGATTGTCCCCACCGAGGCCTTTACCGGGAAATCACAGGCTGGCGGGTTCGGCGATTTTATGACGCAAACCGACGCCCAGGTCGGCCGCATCCTCCGTGCTCTCGACGAAAACGGATTCGGGGACAACACGCTGGTTATCTTCACTGCCGACAACGGCGCGGAGCATTACGCATACGAACGCATCCGCAAGTTTCAACACCGCAGTTCAGGCCCGCTGCGCGGTGTAAAACGCGACCTCTACGAAGGGGGTCATCGTGTGCCGTTCATTGTGAAATGGCCCGGCGCAGTGAAACCCGGCAGCGTCAGCGACGCGCTCATCAGCCAGGTGGATCTCTTCGCCACGCTCGCCGCGATTGTCGGCCACACGTTGCCTGCCGGAGCTGCCGAGGACAGCTTCGATATGAGTAACGTGTGGAAGCAGAACTCTGCCAGCCCGCGCCGCAGCATCGTCCACAACACGATGGCCAATGCTTACGCCGTGCGTCACGACCATTGGTTGCTCATCGCGAACAAGACCGGTGCTCACAGCAAAGTCCCGGCGTGGTTCGACGAAGAGCACGGCTACCCAAAGAACGAACAACCCGGCGAACTCTACGACCTTCGCGCCGACCTCGGGCAGAAGCATAACCTCTACGCCACAGAAACGGCGAAAGTGAAAGAACTCACCACGCTGCTTAAATCCATCCAGGCGAAAGGGCAGGTGCGATGACGCCAGCCACGAAATCCAGTCGCCCTGCGAAAACAACGCCGCAGACCAACATCGCACACAGGAGCAGCCGATGAAACCCAATGCAACATCATCCATAAAGCAGACCATCTGGCTCTCGCTGCCCTGTTGCTCGCGGCGACGATGGATTGGATGTGCTCGCGTTCGTCGATCGTCGTTCTCGCACCTTTCGTCGTTTCGTCTTTCGGCACCCCCGTGGTCCGTTCCCCGTGGTCCCGTTGTCTTTCCTGAACCAGGACAGCTACTCTTCTATTGCGTCGCGAATGCGTTGCAGGTTTTGGCGCAGGCGGTTGGGAAGGGAAGTGTTTTCGGGACTGGCGTGTTCGCACAGGTCGATGCGGACGACAGTGCCTCCCGATTTGCGAACGAAGTCTTCTGTGTCTGCGGAGTGTCGGGAGTCCAGCAGAAAGATGCGACGCCTGTCACGATTCAGAGCGTCACTCGTGTTCGCGTTGAAGGCGTCGAGCAGTTCGGTGCGATTTGCGTCTGAAAGCGTGTCTGCCATGTCCCAATGCAGATATCTCAGCGTCCACCCAAGGCGTCGAGTGAGGTACTGATAATGCGGTGTGTCGGAAAACACCACAAAAGCCTCATCACTGGCCGCAGCTTTGATGGAATCAATCATCGCGCTGAGAGAGTTCAGTTCGGCCGACAGTATTGCTTCGGCTGCTTCAATTGACTGTTTCCGTTCAGTCAAAAGGCGACCACAGTTGACGCTCACCTGATGCAGTTGAGCGCTACACAATTCCGGATCCAGCCATGTCGCCCAGACGGTGCCGGGGTGACTGTGCGGACCATCAGGCCCATGTTGATGTTTTACCGCGTCCGGGATTCGTAAGAGTTGATCGTAATAGCCCGCCGCCGTATCACGCATTCGCGATCCCGGTAGAGAAACCCGATCTTTCCATGGTTCGTATCCGGCTCCACTGATGAGAATCAGGCGGGCCTGCTGCATGGTTTTTGCGTCATCGACTGTTGGTGACCAATTTGGCGACGAGGTTTCGTTTGGCACGACCAGCACCACATCGCCAGCGTCTCCCACGATGGCTTGTGTCATTTGCATCAGCGGGCGACTGGTTACGACGATGCGAGGCAGACCTTTGCGTGAGTTCTTCGACTGCGACGGTGGTTGATCCGAGTGCGTGCATCCGATCAAAATGCTGAGTAGCATCAGAATCAAGAGTTGGAACCGCAGGCTGGGAAACATCAGTACTGGCTCGCAAATCGCTGTGGATCTTTCGAAAACAGTGTCATTGTTTCGCGGGACAGGAACAGGTACAAGCGGTCACGGTACCAAAGTGCATAATCCAACTGACCGGCCTGTTCCTCGCCACTGTTGACCAGCACGACGACGTCGCTGCCGCCAGCGGCAGGTGCGTATCGCGATGGATCGGCATCAAAGGCAGCTTTGGATTCAGCGGAAGAAAACGTATACATCTGCAGGCCGAATGTCGAAGTGAACTGGTCACTGGACTCGACAAGCTCGCGGCGTTCACGCAGAGCCACTGGACAGAATCCCTTGAATCCGGGCTGACCTGCACGGGCCTGAATCTGTCGCTGCTGAAGTTGACGTCGTTCCTGTTCGGCCGTCTGCCGCAGTCGCGCCGTCTCGGCGGCGCTCATCGCTTCCGGAATATCTGGATTCGACTGCAACTCAGCTCGCGCAGTTGTGTCGGCAGATGTTATTGATTCCGCTGGTGTGGCGTCAGGTGTCGGATGAACTGGCTCCGTAGCTGGCGTCTCAGTCAATTCAACTCCTGCGCCAGCAGACTCTTCATCGATCGGAGGCAGATCGACAGACGGGAGATTCGAATTGAAATCATCTAACGGTACGATCGGGACTCCAGAAGAGCCAACATCAACTCCGCTCGATTGGCCCTGACTGCCAAAGAACTGCGAATCAGATGTATTCAGCTGCACGCCGGTAAACGGATTTTCGTCCGATGCTTCGGCCGATTCAACGTCTGCCCCTTCCGATACCACTTTTTCGACTGCGTTTTCGTTTGTATCTGATTCCGCAAACTCGCTGCGAGACATTGAAAGTTCTTCCGCAGCCGGAGTTGCTTCCGAGGCATCTGCTGGCTCCAACGTTCGCGCTTCCTTCATCAAATTCGCAACAGGTCGAGGCGTGGCAGCAGGAATATCGATCAATGAATCAAGATCCAGTGTCTCTGTTGCCTCTGACGACTCCGCTGAATCCGAGAATGGACTTTGAAATTCATCTGCAGCCGAATTTTTGACTGCAACTTCCGGTGCTGCGGTTCCTGCTTTCTGCTGAGTCCCAATTGTCCCGCCCGTGTTTTCCCGGATGAATTCATCCTGAAACTTATCTCTCGATAATGGAACTGCCGAAGTTTGATTCTGGATCACCTTTGCCGCACCAGCTGTTGACATGAAGCCTGGTGCTGAACCAGGTTGAGTGTACTCGATGCGTTCTCCCGCTGCAGTTGCAGATGATGAAGCAGCACGTTCGGAATTTGCCGGTCGGACCACCGTGCCCGGGCGTGGCGGGATCGAGCTTGCTGCTCCGTTACGAACCTGAGCCGAACTCTGCGTTGATCCATGGGCCGCCTGGGCCATCGGCCGCTTGCCGGCATGGTCGGCCTGCACCGCGTCCGATCGCGGACCATCCTGCGGATTCTGACTTTGCGTTGGTCGGTTCTGCGCATTTTGCGTCAACTGTCCCTGCTGCGGCAAGGAATTCTGCCCCTGTGGATATTGACGCGAGTTGTCAATTGTTGCCGGTGATTGTGCCGCAGTCTGGTCATCCGGCGGCACGGGAGGCCGAACATTGGAACTATTGTTGCCTGTGTTGCCCCGGAATTTACCAAAGAACCGTCCGAGGACACTTTGCTTTCCGGAACTGCCTTTCTGCGGCGACTCGCCGTGGATCACAGAATTTGTATCGACCTGCGACTGGTTCGTCGCCTGGCGCGGTCGCACCTGTCCCTGAGTCGGCACATTCGCGTTTGGCAGATCCTTGGAATTCATCGACGGCATCTGTTGACCGCTCTCCTGAAACATGCGGTTCAGTTCCTGGGTCACGGTGCTGTTGCCTTGAGGAATCTGCTGTCCCGGTTGACCAGGCTGATACTGCTGCTGGAATCCCGATGCTGTTGTCGCATGGGCTCCGGACATCGTTATCGCAGCTGCCAGCAACGTGCGACGAATGGATTTTCGATTCGACATAATTCTCATCCCTGAAACAGCAGTTGCCAACCTGCAAATCGGTCGGAAAAGTTCACTGCGTCCTGTTCGAAACGGCAAAGTCACGGATTGGATTCAAGTCCGGCGCATTGGCTGCTAAATTCCGCAGTCGGAAGACGTGTCAGGAACCCAGCACAGCCTGAAGCCAGAATTTGACTCTGTCTTTTTCTATCGTCAGTTCTGAAAACTCCGATCGTCCCGCATGTCCCGGTTTTTCCGTCACTACTACAGACAGGGCACGCAGGACCCCAACAATCAGAACAACCGAAAACAGCGACTCAGTTTGCCCGCTTTCCCAAACTATCCAGGTTTCTTCGGCCACGAGTCTGATCCGGGGAAATCTGCCGTCTGTGGGGAATGCCGATTACGAACAAATCTAAGCGACTCAGAGAGTCAAGTTACGACGCAATGAAACAGCCACGCTATCGATGTCCGAAGTCAATGCACCTGCGTGTATCGCAGGACTTCGAATGCATCTACTCGGATGGGCAGCGAGCCGGTGATGATCATCTGCTGATCTTCGCAAAGGCGAACGATCTGAAAGTCGCTCGGCTGGGATTGAGTATCTCGCGGAAGCATGGATCCGCAGTGCATCGCAATCTGAAACGCCGCAGAATTCGTGAAGCGTTTCGACGCCTGCAACACGAACTTCCTCAGAGTTACGATCTGATCGTCGTGCCTCGACAACGCAACGATTCGACGATGCAGGATTTTCGAAATTCGCTCCGTACGCTGATCAGGAAACTGGCGAATCGAATTACGGCAGCTCAAGGCAACAGCAGTGGCCTCGGTTCTGCCCATGATTCAGGAGCGAATCCGTGAACGATCCGGCGGAAACCGAAATATCGGACACGATCGGTTCGACACTGTTGGAATCCACTTCGCCTGAGCCGAAAACATGGCTCCAGGCGATTCTGTGTATTCCCGCATTGATCGCAATTCTGTTGGTTCGATGCTATCAAGTGGTGTTGAGTCCAATGCTGGGCCGCACATGCAGGTTTCATCCGTCGTGCAGTCAATACTACATACTGGCAGTCCGCAAGTATGGATTGTGCGTGGGTTCCTGGCGAGGGCTCTGCCGCATCGCGCGATGCCATCCATGGAATCCGGGTGGCCATGATCCACCGTAATTCGAGGTCCGTGAAACTTTCCGCATGCAGGATGACATTCATGTCCGTCGCGTAGCCATGAAACACGAGCGAACCGAATCCTCACCGATCGGCGTCGTTGCGGCTATTGGCGGACGACTGCTGAGTTTGCTGGCGTGCGAGTTCGCGAGCATCGATGTCTTCACTCAAGAGCAGGTTTTGAAGTGCATCGCCGTACCGGTCCCAGAGTTCGGCTTTGTTTGCCGTCGCGGGAATTGCGAAAGTGATAACCTCACATCGCCCTGAACCTGAGAGAAATCTTTCAAGTGATCCGGAGACCGCTTTTCCCGGCAGGTTGATGACGCGAAAACCCAGCCATTCTGCCGAGTCGCTGGCCATGGCCAGACAACCGGAACTAGCGGCAACAAGTCCTTTATCACCCTCAATCGTGCGGACGTGAATCACACGTTGTGGTTGCAGAGTGTCGATTTGGCTGAGCAAAAACGTGACCTCGACGGGCTGGTTTCCGTCAGCGATCCCATGATCTTTCGGAAAGCCATGATTGATGTATTGCCCCTTTCCATTCAGCACGTTGTGCAGCGCTTCGCCATCGGGATTGAGCGTGCGAAGGACGGTCGATTGAAACCCACCGAGAATCGTCGTACCGTTGTGCAGATGACGTGCAAGCTGTTCGATCAGTTCCAGCGCAAGTGGATCGTTCCCGGCTACACTACCAATCACCAGCGAACGATATCCATCGGTACCGATGGTCACAGTTTGAAATGACCGTTCACCGCTCGTCTTCCCGATCGGCGTCCACGCAAACGGTTTCGGTGCGTCGATACGCAACGTCGGCACCTGCACAGATGAATGCGTGATGCTCTTTTTTCCGGCACCGGCAATTGCTGGCCCGGCATCGCCAGGATTTGTTGCAACGGATTCGTCCTTCGACGGTGTCGCAACAGTGGGCGTGTCGAAGTCAGGGGTTGTCGGTAACTGAGACAGTCGCAACTTTTCAGCATCGCTGTATACGCCGATGCGTGACGCGCCATCCTGCATTGCCACTTGCACCGGATCCGACTGCATCACAGGCAGTGAGGAACAACCGGCACTCAACGGCAGGGTGATGACCACAAACGTGAATGCAGCGAACAGAGGTGACGCACAGCACGTCGCAGGACGACTCAGTTCGACAAGTGGAAGGGACCACTTCATCAGAACCTCCCGTTCATAAACCACATCAGCTCTCGACCGATGCAGACAGAATTCAGAAAACTCAAAACACAGAATCCAGATCAGCTCTCGATGCCCAGGTGGTAGCAGAATTGTTCAAATCGCTGCTGGAATTCATCGCTGGACGAATGCACATGTTCGGCTTCGGTGATGAATTTCAGATTCTCGATGCGCGCGATCTGATTATCACGCAGCGCCAGTTCATAGTTGGCGTTGTCGTGACCGTACACAAACATCAGCTTGTGTTCGTCCAATTGAACTTCCATCGGTTTGCGAGGATTCAAAACGGCAATGCCACAGCAACCGTCGTCCAGCAGCAGATCCTCATAGTCGTACAGAATACTCTGCAGGACCGGCATATCGATCTGTTCGCGATACAGGTCTGTGTGCGCCCCGTTTGATTTATCGTGACTGGTTTCGAGCACGACATCGACGGTTTCCCCCAGTGGATCGAGCAGTGACAGGAATGTGTCGAACAAACTTTCCCGCGTGACAGATGTCATTAGTACGGGAATGCGAGCCCCCGAGTCCTGATCGACGTACCATTCGTGCCGGTAGCCCGTTCGCGGAACGATGTCCAAATTGTATGACGGACGCACAGCATCCGTGAGCGTAAAGTCGCCGTAGCGAGCAACACTCATATGCGCATCCAACTGTGCTTCCGACAGATTTCGGAAGCTGCTGACGCCGCGTGGAGCTTCGCCATCGCGATAGTTTGTTTTCAGGAAATTCTTAAGGAAGCTCATGAAATGTATTCCCGTGCATGAACGATGTTGGCAGTGTCTGCCAGCCAGCGGAAACCTAGCACGAGGCTGGAGACAGGCTTTACAGATTCAGCACATTCGTGAATTTTCGGTGGATATGGGTGTTTTTCAGCACGAACAAACAGTCCACGATAACTCTTCTGACAGGGGAAACTGTGCGCTTGCCCCGCAAAATCGCTACAGAAATTGCTGGTGATTTGATCGAAAGAATCTGTGATACTTCAGGTGATGCGATACAACACTTTGATCTTCACGGCACTGACAACTGCCGGAATACTGGCTTACCAGTATTCCGCTGCCTGCGCACAACCGCCCTTGATTTCTCCGCAACCCAGACTTAAATCTCTGCAGGCTCCGGCAATTGAGCCGCTCCGCGAGGAGGACTCAACAGAACAGGAAGCATTCAGCGACCTGCATGACGTTTGGTTTCTGATTGATTTTGACAGTGCGACGATCGGGTATGAATCGTTGAGGACAACTGACGTCGATGTTTCGAACGGGGAAGACGGCATCTCTGGTCACCGCGAAACCACGCAGATCGTCCGCCGTAGCCGCGAGACGCGACTGAAACTCAAACGTTTCGGGAACGATTTGTCCGTTTCGGCTCATCTCGAAACGATAGAGACCATCGACGGCTTGCTGCAAAGCTGGTCCCTGCGACGTACTTCGGCTGATGGATCGACACTGCAGCGGTCGGCAGCGTGGGATGCGCGGCGTCAGGCGTTCCTGATTCATGGTGGTGCAGCGGACCCGACAAAAACAGAATTGTTGCAATCTCGCATCCAGCCTCGTTCACCAATTCTGTCGGCATGGCTTGCCGCACCGAACCTCGAACGACCGCAGCAGTGGTCCAGTGCTGTATTGTTTCCGGAAACATCGGCCATCGTCGATGTCGAAATTCGACAGTTGTCGCCTCAAAGTCTGCGCTTGAAAGACGGGACAACCATCGCCGTGACGCGACATGATTACTGGCCGGCAAATCAGCCGGAATTCCGTTCGTCAATTTACTATGACAGCCAGCTGGAAGTCGTGCTGATGGAACAACCGCTGCTCGGAAGGACTTTGCGTTTCTATCGCACCGACGCAGCCACCGCGCTTGGTGAAGAAAACCTGAAGGCACTGGATCTGCAGTTCCTGACGGCGCTGCCCCTGCGACGGCCTCTCCTGAGTCATGAGAAAAAAAACTCGATACGAATGATGATTTCCGTAGGAACGTCGGAACAGATCACTCTGCCTTCGAGCGATTTTCAGGCCGTCGAACAAACGGCGGCGAATTCTGTCGTCGTCAAGCTCACCCGGCCCGTGGCTACGATGGACGGGGCAGAGCCGACACCTCTCCGACGCACCACACGCCCCGATCAAAAATTCACGAAAAGTTCCCGATGGATCGATTCCGCAGACGACAGTGTTCGGCGGATGGCAGTAATTGGCGGTGGAGCTGTCACAGACCCGCATGAAAAATGCAAACGACTCACCAGCTACATTGGATCACATCTGCGGCTCTCTGCATTCTCGACGTCGCTTCGCCCAGCCAGCGAAGTTGCAAAAACGAAGCAGGGTGACTGCACGGAATACGCCGTGCTCCTCGCAGCGGTCATGCGAAGTGAAGGCGTGCCTTCACGCATTGCCGTGGGATTTGCATACGTTCCGAACCCCGCTTCCTTTGCGCCCCATATGTGGACGGAAGCCTGGATCGACGGTCAATGGATTCCGTTTGATGCGACGCTGGGCGGTGAGGTGAATCCGCTCACACGGCTGAAAGTCACGGATTCGGCACTCACGGATAATGTGACAAACGGCACGCTGCTGTTCATCCCGCTGCTCAACTTTCTCGGTCGCGCGACCGTGGAAATTCTGCCGGAAGAATGATGCTCGTGGAGCGAAGGCTGTGTGTTCAATCTCCGAAGGCGGCGTCGAACGCTCGATTGGATGGCTGGAAATCGACATTTCTGCAGAACTGAGCGGCCTCGGAGGCACCCTGTTCCCGATCCATACCACTGTCTTCCCATTCCACCGAAAGCGGGCCGGTGTATTTTGCGGCGTTGAGCGCTCGAATGATCTCTTCGAACCGCACACCGCCACGTCCCACGCTGCGAAAGTCCCAGCCGCGGCGAGCATCGCCGAATGACAGATGACTGCTCAGAATCCCCGTGCGACCATTCAGGTTGACGGATGCATCTTTCATGTGGACGTGATAAATTCGGTCCGGGAAGTACCGTATAAATTCGACCGGATCAACACCCTGCCAGATCAAATGGCTGGGGTCAAAATTGAACCCGAACTCTTCGCGATGATTCAGGGCCTGCAATGAACGTTCTGCAGAATAAATGTCGAATGCAATTTCTGTTGGATGGACTTCCAGAGCAAACTTAACGCCGCAGTCCTGGAATACATCCAGAATCGGATTCCAGCGTTCCGCGAGCAGTTCATAGCCTTTTTCGTACATGGACTTTGGTGTGGGCGGAAAGTCGTACAGCAGATGCCAGATACTGGAACCCGTGAAACCATTCACGATGCTTACGCCCAGCTTCTGGGCGGCGCGGGCGGTATTCTTCATTTCTTCGATCGCGCGAGAATTCACGCCGGCCGGATCGCCATCTCCCCACACATAATCGGGCAAAATCGATTTATGGCGAGCGTCGATGTTGTCCAGCACAGCCTGGCCCACCAGATGGTTCGAAATCGCGAATAGCTTCAAGTCGTGTTTTTCGAGCAATTCCCTTTTTCGCGTACAATAAGCTTCGTCGGACAGGGCTTTATCGACTTCAAAGTGGTCGCCCCAACAGGCAAGTTCAAGGCCATCGTAGCCAAACTCACGAGCCTTCTTGCACAGTGTTTCCAGCGGCAGGTCAGCCCATTGACCTGTGAACAGAGTGACGGGGCGCCCCATTGTGTTTGACTCCAAACGTTGAAAATCATTAAGAACATGCGAGTCATGAAGGGATCAGGGACACATTCACAACCGCCGGAATTCACATAGAAACGGCACGCTACGCGAGCAAATCGCAGTTGTCAAACGGACTGCCCAACGGTTGTGAAGAGTCCCTGAAAAATCCCGACCGCCAGCCGCAATACCTCGCAGAATTGCGAGTTGAACTGTCATTCAATCGCCAGCGTCGCATCAGATTCGCATTCTCGCAACGAATCCTGACTGGTATCCTTCGGGAAAAGACCGACACTTCTCACGCTGGGCCAAGGCGTCTGCCCTGATATTCCGGGACCGTGAGCCGCAAGGCGCTAGCGGTCTGTTGATTTTAGTCTTGTTTTCGAACCGAAACTCATACTAACCCGAAGCGCCAGCGAGGATT
>CAZFDW010000140.1:0-13122 GCA_964517865.1 uncultured Chitinophaga sp. | reverse complement strand
CGGAGAGGGAGGGATTTGAACCCTCGGAACCCTTGCGGGTTCACCGGTTTTCGAGACCGGCACGATCGGCCACTCTGTCACCTCTCCCGGGTTTGCCCGCTGTCTCCGGAGAGACAACGACGAGTCACGTCGAGTTCACTCACGGAATCATAACGGCAGGTCCGCAAAGCGATAGTGTCCTGACAGCGAATTCAGTGAGTCCCGAGGAGTCCATCGTCACGGTCGCTCATCACTGTCAACAAAAGTCACTACAATGTTTGAGGCATTGAATCTGCTGTCTGATCGTCTTACTCGCGTTCCCAAATGGCTGGCAGCTTCGTTGATGCGGATCCGAAGGTCTGCGAAACCACAAATCCGCTGGCCTGTGACATGTAAAAGATGCGGCCGTTAGAGACCACAGCGCCGAGACATTCACGGGAGTCGATCGCCGGCCCCGTTGACACGAGTTTGCCACCGTCAGACAGATCAATCATGTCCATGTTCGCGCCCAGGACGTATGGTTCTGAAAGTGTGAATCGGCAGCATGCATAGTTGTGTCCGATGCTATCGACGACTTTTCCGGTCTTGCGGTCAAAGACATTCCCTTTACCCCGAAGCGCGTTTGAGAAGATAAATTTCTCGCCGACCGTAACGACGTTTAAAGCAGACGTTACCGGATCCGACTGCCAGATGAGTGTGCCGTCTTTGGCATTCAGGCACCAGACAAAGCGTTCGTCCGTGCCTTCCTTTGCCCGGTTGAAGCCGCCAATGTAGAGACGTCCGTCGCGAGCGCTGAGTGTACACTTCGAGGTGACATAATAGTCGGTCGTCAGCCACACAACGTCGCCTGTTTTGGGATCCATACAGGCGGTCAACCCGTTGTTCTTCTCGGGCAGTCCGCGACGCTTACGCTGGCTGGCGGCATAGCCAAAGAACGAAGAATAATACAGCTTGCCGTCGAGCAGACAGATGCCACAATCGTTTCCGCCACGCCCGTACTCGGAGAAGTCCTTTTCCCAGACGACCTTGCCCGTGTCCATATCCCATGCCCAGATTCGCGGATGATGGTCTTTCGGGTAGTACGGATTGTCGTTTGAATAAATCCAGCTCATCACCTCGCGACCGTCGCGCTCAACAGGGGCGCCGCGGAAGATGAAGGGGGTTTCTGTTCCCTGAGCAGCATACTCGCCCGAACCGGAAGCATAGATGGCCAGATTGCTGTGTACGACCGGCGGGAACTGACGGCTCCAGCTGGGCGAGCCTGTGAATGGTGCCTCCCACAACAACTTTCCCGTCGCTGCATCCAGACATCGCATCTGCGATTGCCGGAGTCCGCCCTGAGGCACAATCAGCTTCCCGTCGATGTAGAGCGGCGAGGTAAACGATAAATAGACGTCGGGCCAGTACCGTCTCCACAGCAATCGACCGGTATCCTGCTCAACCGCGATGATCTGGCCCTCGGAAGTGTGCATGTACAATCGCCCGCCGCCACAGACCGGGAGGTGCTTGACAGTTCCTTCAAGCCGCCGCGCCCAGCGCATGCGCAGCGGAGGCTTCAGTCCCTGATCGTTCGCATTGGTCCCACTGAAGTCACCGTAGTTGGTGTACCAGTCAAATTTCGCGGCGGCCAAAGGCCCCGTGAGAGGGCTGCGGAGTTTCCACACCTCCAGATCCTGCTCCGGCAGCGGTGCCTTGCCGCCCAGGCCCAGAACGTACAGATAGCCGTCTTCGCAGGGAACGTAGATGCGTCCGTCAGCGACTGCCACAGGAGCCGTGATCGGCGCACCAAATGCGGTGGCAAATGAAGCCGTTTCACCTTGCTGCAGCGGCACGATGTAAAGTTTGCCATCGAGCCCTCCATAAACAGCATGGTCGCGAATCAGTACCGGCGGGCAGATGGAACCGGCCGCGCAAAGCACTTCTGGTTCCTTCTGTCCGGGGCTGTGGCGGCAGAGACCGGCTCCGTGTTCCGGACGAACGCGGTAGACATCGTTGCCGCGAATGCTCACCGACGCAAAACTCAGCAGGCCATGCAGGTCAATGGACGTTTCTGTTCCCGGCAGGAAGTTTGTTTCCACTTTGTCGCCTGCCAGCCGCAGGATCTCAACGCGGCCCGCGTTGTCCCGGCGGTGCCATTGGACATAGACGTTCCCATTCGCATCAGCGCTCTGGCCAAACGTCGCAGGAAACTCGTCGCCGGCATACGCAGGGATCTCTCCAACGGCCCGCAGTTCCGGACTTTCGCCGGCATCATCCACAAAGACCGTTCGTCCACCTGCGGGCATAACCACCGTTTTTCCGACGAGGCAGATATCCCGCGAGCAGACAAAATGATCTCGCCACGTGACACGATCACCACGAAAGGCCAGCCATTCTTCACCCTTCCAACGATCACCGCTGAAGCCGACAATTTCCTTCACAAAGTCCCATGTCCACACGACTTCGCCATCCGGCTTGACCGCGTAGATTCGTGCACCGAGCGTTGCGAAATAGACACGGTTATCACCAACAACCGGCGCCGCAAACACGGGCTCCGCACAATCGATTTCCCGGACCACAGCCCCGCTGTCACGGTCCAGAACAAAGTAATTCCCGGCCATCGTGCCGACATGCACATATTTGCCGATCACGGCCGGAGCGGCGACGTTGTTACAGTTACCGGCACCTCCGGGTGTGGCAAACTTCCAGACAACCTTCAGCGTTTGGGTGTCGATCGCAAACACCACTCCGGAAGCATCCACGACAAACGCCTTTCCGTCGCTCACGACCGGCGCAGCCAGAACAGCGTCACTCAGCGGAATCGCCGCGACGAGGCCAGGAGCTGTCTCAAACGATGCGTGAGACGCATTCCCGGAATGCTGCGAATCGCCCTGCAACTGTGGCCAGTCATCCGCGATTGCGGTTGAGTGAATGGCAATCATGCCACCAAGCACGAATGCCAATGCCGGAAAACCGCTTTGCCTGCTCATAAAGGATTCTCACTGCACTGATCCGATCGAACCGCAGCGCATTGTACACTTCGCGCGGTCATGAGTGAGACAATTGGAGAGCGGCATGCGTCAGCTTGCCGGTACAAGACAAGGTACCGGAGGGCTCACGCCGCTCCGCTCGCCAGACTCATTTCCGACCGCGCGGAGTATAACCTGTGGGAGGTCGGCACGGAAGGACTGCGGCAACCTGTCGCCGTCCGCTGCGGCGTGTGAATCGCGACTTAGTGGAATTTGTTTGTGGGGGGCCTGCGGATTTCAATCAACGCGGAAAAATCGGTCGAGCCGATGTTGACAGTGAGTAGCAACATGATTATCTTTCCCCACATGTTGGTCTTCAGATGATTCGGATCCTGAATCGGTCGAAAATTGACAGCATTCGAAGGAGCGATTGAATGGACACCATTGGACAGCGGATCAGAGAAATCCGCAAAAGTCGCAATCTGACGCAGCGTGAACTTGCCGATCGCGTCGGCATCAACTTCACGTATTTAAGTCGTGTTGAGAACGACCGTCTGGATGACGAGCAGACTCCGCGAGAAGAGACATTACAGCGAATTGCCAAAGCACTGCACACCGACCCCGATGAACTCCTGTTGCTGGCCAGGCGAATTCCGGACGCTTATCGCGACCGAATTCTGGCACGCCCGGGAGTGTTTCGAAAACTCCTGAACTTGTCCGACACGGCGCTGGAGGAAATGATCCGGCAGATTGAACAGCAATCGGGCCGTTCGTCATCGTCCCGCTGAAGTTCTTGATTTTTTGAGATGTTTTTCGTCGCAGGATTCCAATTTGAATTGTGCGGCAGCGCCCGAAGATGAGCGCTTTCAATCGCAGGGAGTGCTCTTCGTGAGACGCCATGACTTGACCAACATGAGAACTCGCACCATCGACGGTATCACCGGTATGCGCATTCGTCAGTACGAACAACTGATGGGCGAACCCGTGATGTTTCCGGTACCGATTGAGAAAATCGTGGAACGCATCCTGAGGCTGGATTTTGACTGGATCGAAATCGAAGAAAAGACAGGCGAGCAGATTCTGGCAGGACTGATTCCGGAAGAACGTCGTATCGTACTGAACAGCCGACATCTGGCTCTGTTTCAGTCAAAGCCAGGCCTCGAACGCAGCACGATCGGACATGAAGCCGGACACTGGGACATTGATATCGATCGTACCAGTCTGCATCATCCGAGACTTCCAGGCTTCGATCTTCAGCCCGGCGTTGTGCGAAGACACGCGATGGATCGGCATGTGCTCGTTGAGGTCCTGAATCGGGCAGCCTACGACGATCGTTATTTCGATTTGTATCGCGAGTTGACAGCCGGTCAGGATTCGCCGGAAGTGCGGAGCGCCGTCGATCGGTATCAGTCATCGATGCTCATGCCGGAATGGCTGATCAAAGCGGCTGTGAAAAATATGGATGTCACGTCGTGGCCCGCACTCTATGAACTTGCCGCCCTGGCGCAGGTGACGATTTCGAATCTCATCGTGCGGTTGCATCGCCTGGACATCATCTACATCCCGGAAGGGACGCGTGATGTGTATGCTGGTCGCGATGCGTTCACTGGTCAGAAACATTTGTTTTAAAGTTATACCGTCGCGGTTGGCACTGGCTTAACCGCGTGCCCAACGGGCCGCGATATACCTCACGCGGCCATGAGTGACACGTTTTTGAAAACCCGAAAAGCGACATGTTCGAGGAGCGTTGTCATTTGCTTTCCGTTGCGTTGTTTTCGTGCGTTTCATTCGGTTGTCCCCATTCGGTTGTCTCCCTGCGTCGCATGGAATGGACAACCGAATGGGGACAACCGAATGCACAAAATCGCCGGGAACACCGGGGCGGAATACTCGCCATCGGCGTGAACAGCGCGCGTCGATGCTGGAAGACGATGCCGCAGATGGTGTCCAATTGTGTCATTCCAGCCCGCGCGGTTAAATGATTGTGCCGTCTTCAGCCGCACGGTCGAGTTATTTTGCGAAGAGAACGTCTCTTCGTTTTTTTGGACTGCAGGTTGACAGTTTCTGTCAACCGGCAAATTACAAACGGAGTTGAACCATGCTTGTATTGTCTCGCAAAACTCAGGAACAGATTCTGATCCCGGAAATGAATATCCGTCTCACGATTTTGAGCGTCGGAAAGAACCGCGTCCAGGTGGGGATTGAGGCACCGAAGGAAATTGAGATCACAAGGCCAAAAGCTACCAAGCGGACTGCTGAAGCATACGAACAGCAGGTTTTTAAGGTCGAGTATGCTGAATTAGCAGTATTTCCCAATGGTTGATCGGCCAATCGCACTTGTCATTCGGGCGAATCCCGGACATGGCAAGTCTTCCCCGATCTTTGCAATCCAGGAAGGTTGTGCTGACTCTAACGATTGAGCCTGCCAGAGCTGCATGGTATTTTGGGACACATGCAGAGCATCGGGTGAGTGCGTGGACTCTTCTGAAACGAACAGCTGTGTGTGTTGCTTTGCAAATGGACGATCTGCGGTGTGCGCACGACGATAAAGGTGTAGCGATCGCGGAAATTTGCCTTTGGAAGCAAAGGCATAACAGGGAGAACCTATGAGAGTCATTTCTATCTTGCGTCAACGACGGGTTGGACGTGCGATCGGTACGTTGTCCATCGCGACTTCGCTGTTTGTCGGCTCAGCCGTCTTTCCAACGATTTTGCAGGCGACTTCTGAAGTGCTGGCAGTTCAGACTGCCGAATTGAAAGTTCCTTCGGATCTCACCGAAGAATCGATTGAAGCGATCGACGCCGAACTGGCGAAATTGGCTGGCCCGCTTTTGCGAACTCTGTTTGACGTTACAAAGCCCGCCGATGAACGCCAGCGTGCCGCGGCTGAACTTCGTACGTTGACAAATACTCTTACGGCAGCAACGCCGGAAAAAGATTCTCTGCAACGCCGATTGCAGCGACGTGTGGCGCTGATGTCTTCGGCCATCGAAGCTGCTGCTTCGCCTGGGGAAGGGAGCAATTCTTCGGCGTCGAATCTGACAAATGTTGCGACATCGACAGTTGAATGGCTGAATTCGATTGCGAATGGTGCCACCTGGATTTCGTATCTGCATCTGGACGAACTGCAGAAGCCCGACGTCAGCGTCGATGTGCTCAAACAGGTCTCAAGAAATCTGACACTCGCAGATTCGATGGATGCGGGTCAGAAAGCGTTTGCTTCCAGGCCGCCGTTGCAGCAGTTGAAGATGGCTGTGGATACAGCCATTCGACGATCCGCCTGGGCGAACGATGCCGACGCTGTTCAGGGTGAACTGCAGTATCAGGTGGATCTACTGATTCATTCGCTGCTGAACTACGAACATGACCAACTGGGTGCAGATGCCGAAAACGCCCGAATTGCCTGGCGAATGCTGCGAAGTGATTTCCCGGCTGCGGCCGCGGCACTTCGGTCCGTCGTGAACGAAAACTACTTCAATCACAATCTGCATTTTGTAGTGTCCGAAGACCTGCTGTCCCGCCTGATTTCTGATTATCGCACGGAATCCGGCTGCATCGCTGAATGCATTTTGGGAGCCTGGGTGACAGGATCACAGAATACGAACGTCAATCTGCAAGCCGACATTAAACCGTCGAGTGATCGAGCCATGTTTGATCTGAATGCTGCGGGGAACGTGCAGTCCAGCACGGTGGCTCAGAAAAGTCCGGCGACCGTCTGGTCGCAGGGCAACAACTATTTCTGGATGAACAAATCCGTGCAGTTTGATGGCCGTCACATCACGAGCAGTGCGGCTGGGTTCAGTGTCGATACCAACAGTCGGGTCACGGGACTTGCCACGAAGTACGACCGTATTCCCATCATTCGTGGGATTGTGCGAGGTATTGCGTCACAGCAGATCGCCGAAAGCAAGCCGCAATCAGAAGCTCTGACAGCTCAGAAGATTCGGGACGCCGCGCTGCCAAAATTTGAGAGCGAAACAAATACACAGTTCTCGGAAGGCAATGACACGCTGAACAAAATGTTTGCCTCACTCGAACGAAAGGATGTGTCTCCCGACAGTATCAGTGCTCGTTCCAGCAATACCCACATGGCACTCAGCTCACGCACAATTGGCATCTCGCGGCTCGGCGGTTCCCTGCAGCCGCCGTCAGCCCTGATCGCGAAGGGTGCCGCTGTGCAGCTGCACGAAAGTGCCCTGAACAACGCCATCGACGCCCTGGGCCTGCAAGGTCGCACAATCCTGGAAAAAGATCTGGCCACAGAACTGGAAGTCGCTCTGACGGATCTGTTTCAGCGTGAAATCAAGCTCACGAAGAAGGATGAACCCCAGCCCGCTGCAGAAGAGGGCGAGCCTGAACCACCGACTTCGTTTGTTTTCAGCACGACCGATCCGATCCGTGTGCATTTTAATAACAATCAGATTACGCTTGTGATGCGCGCGGGTGTGTTGCAGGAAGGCAAAGATTCGATTCCTGAACAGATCATCACGATCCCGATCGCCATGTCGCTGCAGGGCGGAAAAGTCGTGCTGGAACCTGGCACGATCGGTGTCGCCAGCAAGGAAGAAGCTGACCGCCTCAAGCAGATCACGCGAGCGAATCAAATCCGTCGAATCCTGTCCCGTCGCCTGATTCGTCGTGAATTGGATTCGACAATTGATCTCCAGGCTGCCGGCGACAAGACGCTGCCGGTGACAGTGTCCATGATTCAGTTGATCGATGGCTGGCTCTCGGCAGAAATGATGTAGCCCGAGGAAATACGGCTATTCAGAAACCATCACAACCCCGTGGAATAATCCACGGGGTTGTGTTCATTCAGTGTTGTGACATCAGGACATTCTCCATCTCGCAGTGATAGAACCGGCATGGCCTGCTCTGTACTCTACTAACAGTGGATTTCTTGTACTCGCGCGAAGATTTTTAGACGTGTGTATGTAGAAGACAGGTCTGGTCTGGCAGAAAAATGAGCGGCAGAAAAATACAGACCACGACCTGAGGTCTAACTGCAATTCATTTTTCTGCCATCAATTTTTCTGCCGGATGTGTTCCTGTGTGAATGACAACACTGCAACTCAGCTCTTCCGCCGATGCTTCGTGCCCTCGAACGTTGCGTGTCTGCGGCGTTGTCGGGAGCGGAGTTCTTCGTTTGTCCCGGCGCACACGACTTCATACAGCACAGCGCGGGCGTTGCCGCTGCGGCGGAGAATGCGGCCCAGACGCTGGCGAGCCTGGCGGGATGATGCCATGCCGCCGATCACGATCGCCACCTTCGCCGCCGGAACATCGACGCCTTCGTCCAGGACCTGATTGGCCACAATCGCCGGATAATCGCCCGCAGCAAAACCTTCCAGGATTTCCAGCCGTTCTTTCTTGCCACAGTGATTCAGCAGACATGGAATCAGGAACCGCAATGACACATCCCGCGCCATCGCGTTTGACCCGGCAAACACAATGCAGCGATCTCCCGCGTGCAGGCGAAACAGATCTTCCAGTGTTTTGAGCTTCTCTTCCGCACGATCTTCAATCGCACGCTTCGCATGATACGACTTGAGGGCTCGCCGCGAGTCCTGTGAGACGGCACTCTCGGCACAGACGTCTTCCCAGGAGAACATCGGATTCTCCTTCCTCTGTTCGGACATGTAGCTGCGGACCTCTTCGGAAAGCAGATCGTAGCGTTTTTGTTCGCCATCGTTCAGATGCACGGGGATGCGGACGATATCGTAGTCCGCCAGTGATTTGCCTTTCACCTCGCCGATGGGCAGTTCATAGACGATAGGCCCGATGAGTTCGTTAAGATCTGCATGACGACCGTCCGAACGTTCAGGCGTCGCCGTCAGCCCCAGCCGCGCCGGAGCCGCACACATCCGCGCAGCATCGCGTCGGATCTGGCCGGGCAGATGATGGCACTCATCAAAAATAATCAACCCGAACCGATTGCCCAGCGTCTGCATATGAATGCAGGCGCTGTCGTAGGTCGTGACGGAAACCGGATGCACGCGGAACACATTGTCGCCGATAATCCCCGCGTCGTAACTCAGACAGCGCAGAATCCTGCGATGCCATTGATACATCAGATCGCGCACCGGTGAAACAACCAGCGTCGCAACTTTCGTCCGTTGCATGATCGACAGAGCGACCTCAGTCTTTCCCGTACCGGTTGGCATGACAACGCAGCCAGCCTGACCGGCCTCCATCCATGCGTCAACCGCCTGCACCTGTTCGGGACGCAGCTCGTGCAGTTCTTCGGCTTTCCAGCGCACTTCTTTCCAGTCGGTGACTTCGTCATCAAACCGGATCCGCCGTCGCTGCAGCTCAGCAATCACTTGTGAGTAGCGAATCGCATCGCAACGCGCCGCTCCGATCCGAGCGTCGGTCACCCAGAACAATTTGCCAAACCAATCGTCCAGCTTCGACACGGGAATACCGGACAGAATCAATGTTCCACCGGAAAATTCCAGTCGCGCGACACCGCCAGGCTGAGCACGATCCGACATCACAACTCCCACGGGAATCCGGCGCCCCGACGATGAACCGCATGGACTGAATCTATCAGGATCGGCAGCGGAAAACTGAGGTGGAGATTGTGACAGAACCATTGTTCGGATCCAAGGGGAATCAACGCACACAGTTTTTTGGGTGCGGTCCTCGACTTCGGTAATGCTGCAGACATGAGATGATCTCTCCGCAATTTGGAAAGGGTCGCTTGTTAATCCTGTTTTTGTTCCGTGACCACGGATAGCGTGTCCAATGGGTCTTGCCGCAACGCGGCAAGGAATTTCTCACTGGCTTGATTCCACGTTTATCCGGCTGACAGGACAACCAACCATGCAATTCAAAGTGATGCTGTCGATCATTGGCCTTTTATTGAGCGTCGCACCATCATCGAGCGAAGCGGATGACGACGCGACATGGAACCGGTTGAAACCGTATTTCGAATCACCTGCCGAGTTCGCTCAGCAGTTCGGCAAGTATTCTTCGCCGCTTAAGTTTTACGACGGCGCTCCGGTCAAAGACGCTGCCGACTGGGCTCGGCGTCGGCAGGAGATCCTTGACCGCTGGAACGGACTGCTTGGCAAATGGCCAGCGCTGATCGAACGGCCTGTTCTCGAACGACTGGAATCGACGCGACGAGACAACTTCACGCAGCATCGCATTCGTGTGCAAGTCGCACAGAGGCAAATGCTTGACGGTTACTTGCTGGTCCCCGACGGACCAGGGCCGTTTCCCGCAGTCGTTGTGCCCTATTATGAGCCCGAGACGAGCATCGGCGCAAAGGGTGAATTGCGTGATTTTGCACTGCAACTGGCGCGTCGCGGGTTTGTGACGATTGCCGTCGGATCGCCCGGCGGAGATGCACGGCTGCCGGACACGGCGGAGACAGGACTGCAGCCGTTGTCGTACCTGGGCTACGTCGCAGCGAATTGCTGCAACGCGCTGGCCACACAGCCGGAAGTGGACCCACTGCGGATCGGGATCGTCGGTCATTCCTATGGTGGCAAATGGGCCATGTTCGGTTCATGTCTGTATGACAAGTTCGCCTGTGCCGCATGGTCGGACCCAGGAATCGTGTTTGACGAGGCGCGGGGTAGTGTGAACTATTGGGAGCCGTGGTACCTCGGTCTCGGAGAAGGGCCGAAACGCAAGCCAGGGCTGATCACTCCGGAAAGCCCACGCACTGGTCCTTATGCTCAGCTGATCGAGCAGGGGCTTGATCTTCACGAGTTGCACGTTTTGATGGCCCCGCGACCATTTCTGGTCTCAGGAGGGTCTGAAGATTTTCCGGCTCGGTGGATTCCGTTGAATCATTCGATCGACGTGAACAAGTTGCTTGGTGCGACGCATCGCGTTGGCATGACCAATCGTCCGGCCCATGACCCGACTGTCGAGTCGAACGAACAGATCTATTTGTTCTTTGAGCACTTTCTGAAACCGGAAAAAAGGTGAAACTCATGACTTCCAGACGAAACATGCTCATGGCAGGTGCCCTGCGGCCCGAGGTCCGAGGCAGTCCTTCTGAGGCCGGTCAACGCCACGGGACCGCTGCCGGGGATCCTCGGTCTGCACGATCATGGCGGCAATAAGTTTCTGGGCTGGCGTAAGATCGTCCGGACTGACGATTCACCGTGGGAAGTGCAGCGACTTCACCAGGAAGAAAGTTACGATGGCCTGGCCTGGGCGAATCAGGTCGCGAAGCGGGGCTATGTCGTTCTTGTACACGACACGTTTCCGTTTGGCAGTCGGCGCGTGCGTGTGGCCGACGTTCCGGCGAATATCCGCGAGGGCGGAGCAGACCCGGATCCTCATGATGCATTCGCGTGGTTTGACAAGCACTTGAAAAAGGCGATTTGACGCAATGTCATACGGCTCAATCAGGAGTCTTCTCGTTAAGCTGGACCACGGTCGGATCTTTGTAGATCGGCAGGACAATTCGAGAAGGGTGATTATTCGAAAGGTGCAGTGAGTTTGTCGCAATGCGGGTCTTACCGGGAATGAGGTGCAGGTCGCCGGTGTTGGGGTTAGGCTCGAAGCGAGGGGAATTCGACGATGAGACGGCGATCCGGATTTGGTGGCCCTTGTTGAAGATGAGCGATGTGCTCCACAGGTCCACTTCCAATTCGTATACTTCCCCCGCGACGAGCGGCTCGTGCTTTTCAAAGCCATTGCGGAGCGATGCGCGGCGGATGCCGTCGGTCACCAACAGCGATTTGCCGTCAGGATAGACATCGCTGAGCTTTACGGTGAAATCGGTATCGGGACAGTCAGAGGATATTAAGAGACTGGCTGTGACCCGTCCGGTGACCTCCAGAGGCTCGGCCAAAGGCTCGGACGTGAAGACAAGCACGTCGGAGCGCGATTCAACCGGTCGTTGGTCCATCGGGCCTTTGGCGATCAGCAGATTCTGTCCACCGCGCGTCGGTACGGGGTTTTCTGGATCATATTCGTAGGACAGCTTGTCGTCGCCGTGCGGGGCCTCGACCCGCAAGAATTTGTCGGCGTGCAAATAATACGGCGTGGGAATTGCGGCGGGCGGCCACGTGTCGGCTGACCGCCAGAAGTTGCCGGGTGACCCTGGAGCGTCGCAATCGCCCATGACGTAGTAATGCACGGGCTGGAGAGCCTCCACGTCCTTATTTGGCTTGCCGAGCCAGTGCTCGAGGATATTCATAGGTTCCGCGAGGTTAATCGGTGCCTTAGACACATCGGGATAAACGACCGGCTCGTCGAATAGTCCGTGGGCCATCGGGGCAATGACCAGGAAGCATTTACCACGAGCGTTTGCGCCGCCACGGCTATTGATTTCGACAAACGAATTGATCGTCCCCTGTATAAAGATGTCATACCAACCGCCGATGAAAATGCCGGGGGCATCGACCTGGTCAGCGTGTGCCTCAGCATTGAGCTTTTTCCAGAAGTCGTCGTATGTCGTGTGCTCCAGGAACGTGGGCAGGTTCACGTCGTCCATCTTCGTCTGCTTGAGCCAGCCCTCCAGCAATTCTTTCCGCCACACGCCTCCCTGGTATGCGGCCTGGTGGTAAAAGTCTGAAAAGGCAACGCCGACAACTTGCCCCTTCAGAGCCACAGGAGCTCCCGGGGCTGCCATGTTCTGGGCGATTCCCAATGCAGACTGTCCGTAGGTGACAACTTTGCCATCTGACCAATCCTGCGCGGCGATCCATGCGAGTGTGTCATGTCCGTCCTGATGCTCCCCGCCGATCCCGTCATTGCCGAAGATAATTGCGTGATGGCCTTCCGACGCGAAACGCCCGCGCATGTCCTGCACGACAAGCGCGCAGCCGAATCGAACGACATTGGCGGCGATCGCTCCGTTGCCGTTCTTGTTGTAAGGTGTGCGGATCAGCATGGTCGGAAATGGAGGTTTTCCTTTCTCCGGAAGATAGACATCGGTCGCAAGCTTGACGCCGTCACGCATAGCCACCATCTGCGTCTGGGCCGTCGGCTGCGCGTTGCAGGACAGCCCGATGAACTGGAACGACAGCAGGATCAGGCCTGCGAACAGGTGACGAACTTGAAGCGTTGCTTTCACGGGAAGTCTCCGGCACAGAAAGATTTAGGCGAGGGTATGCAGAATTCTCATCGTTGGCTGCTTCTGTCGTTTTAATCGTTTAACGGCAAGCCGCAGGCGTCGGTGCCAGGTTTCGCCTGCGCCTGCGGCTCGCCGTTAAACGAAAATGCT
>CAZFDW010000139.1:9583-13173 GCA_964517865.1 uncultured Chitinophaga sp. | reverse complement strand
AACCGCTGGCATTCCCTTCCCACGGCTTCTCAAACGTGATCGCGACTTCGCGCGGTGTCGGATGATGCAGCCGCAATTCGGCTCGCCCATCGAGCCGCTCGATCAACGCCTGATCTACGAATAGTTCCCGCCGCGAACCGATGTCGATCGGATCGGCGGCAGCCGCGAAGTTCGTCCACATTGACGCCAGGAAGACAAGAAGCCATTTCAGACGAGTACGCATATTGTGCTTTCCGGGAATGCAGGCTCATTCGAGTCGTCGCGACGATTCCACGGATTCACAAGGCGATATTTCTCGACCGAAAATGCGAAGCTATGGACCCCCACGTCAACTGAAAGTCCATTGAGTTTATCAAATTGCATGTTTACACTCAAATGTTTGGCGGAATCTGTCCCTGGAGCCTTCAGCATCATGGCTACATCCACAGCCACAACGGAATCCAGTGCGGACGTTGCCTACCGGAAGCTTCGCCAAATGCTGTGCCGTGGAGAGTTGGTTGCCGGTCAGCGGCTGTCGCAGAGCCGCATGGATCGACAACTGACGTACAGCGCGATGCCCGTCGTTGAGGCGATGCGGCGGCTGAAGAGCGAGGGCCTGCTGTTAAAGCAGGCGAGGAAACAGGCGGTCGTCGATCACGACGCTGATTCTGCCGAATATCTCATGAAAAGACATATTCAGAGCGGGTATGCTGAAGTCCAGCGCATCACGCTGCTCAGGCACCCAAGCCTCGCAAGACGCGGCGAGAAAGGCGGGTGGGGAATGAGGCATGATGCGATTGAAGAACAGGAAGGGTTGTGATGTTGAGTCGGCCTGGATCAGAAGACAAAAAGGCAAACGGTCGGGAAGCATGTGGCCGAGTCGCTCTGCGACTCGGCGGCGAGTTGCGGAGCAACTCGCCCACCGTGATTGTCGTTACTGTTGTGAGCCTGCTGGTCTTACTGGTTGAGACCCGAGCCGACGAACCACGCGAGGCGTCTGCGGAGCAACTCAGCTTCTTCGAGATAAAGATTCGACCGCTGCTCGTCAATCATTGCTGCGAGTGTCATGGAGAGGAACTCGCGGAAGGCAACCTGCGGCTCGATTCCAGGAGCGGTTGGGAGCGCGGTGGCGAACGTGGACCGGCGATTGCACCCGGCGACCCGTCATCGAGTCTGTTGATCCGCGCGGTCACGTATCGCGATGAAAAGTTGCAGATGCCGCCAAAGGCCTCGGGCGGCAAATTGAGCGATGCCGAGATCGAAGACCTGACAACCTGGATTCGACAGGGAGCCCATGATCCGCGCAGCGGAGAGAAGGTTATCACAGACATCGAGAAAGCCGCTCGGGAGCACTGGGCGTTTCAACCCGTCGCCGCTCCAGCGATCAAGGGCGACGAACATCCGATCGATACTCTCATCGACCGTAAGCTCTGTGAAGAGAATTTCACTGTCACCGAACCGGCGGATGCAGGAACACTGATTCGGCGCATGAGCCTTGATCTGCTCGGCCTCCCGCCAACGGCCGAAGAGATTACCAAATTTGTAGAGGAGTCGCTCTGCGACTCCTCGTCGAGTCGCGGAGCAACTCGACCACAAGATGCGACTCAGCCACAGCAGGCGACTCAGCCACATGTGAAGCGGCTCATCGAGCGTCTCTTGCAAAGTCCGCGGTATGGCGAACGCTGGGGGCGGCACTGGCTGGACGTTGCCCGGTATTCCGATGCGAAAGACGGCGTCCTGATGTACGGCGATGCTCGCATTCGCCCCTTTGCCTATACCTACCGCGACTACGTCATTCGGGCCTTCAACGACGACAAACCATTCGACCAGTTCGTACGGGAGCAGCTCGCCGCTGATCAGTTGAATCTCCCGGCAGATTCCCCCGACCTCGGAGCCATGGGGTTGCTGACACTCGGCCGTCTGTTCGACAACAATCGGCACGACGTGATCGATGACCAGATTGATGTGATCGGTCGAGGTTTTCTTGGCCTGTCAATAGCCTGTGCCCGTTGTCATGATCACAAGTTCGATCCGGTCCCGACGGCCGACTACTATTCACTGTACGGCGTGTTCGCCAGCTCCGTCGAACCGTACGACCGCCCTCGCATTGGACCGATGACTGAAGCAGGTCAGGCGTTCGAGCAGGAGTTCGCTGCTAAGCTGAACGAAATCCAGAACCAGCAGGCGACCCATTATGCAGAAGCACTCAAGATCGCACGTGAACGGACGCCGGACTATCTGGTTCATATCGCCACCACGGAACCTGACGTTTCGGAGACAGCGATCTTCTTCCTGTCCCTCACGCCGGAGCAACTGCGTCCCCATATCACCAAGCGCTGGCGGCAATTGATCGCCCGGCGAGCCTTTTCCGAAGATCCGGTCTTCGGTCCATGGTCCGATCTGCAGCGGGATCTCGTCCTGAAACCGGAGGAATGGAAAGCCCGCGGTGTCGATCAACGAATCATTGATGGACTCGTGACCGCCCAACCGTCGTCCATGACCGACGTCGCCAGAACATACGGCACGATCATCCGGGACACCTGGACCGCTGGCGACGATGAAGCGGACCCGCTCGTTTCGCTGTTGGTTTCCCGTGATGGACCGGTCTGGTTTCCGATGCGGGATGTGGCGTTCTACTTGTCCCGAACACCGGGCGACGCCTATCGCGGCCTGTTGGCACAACTGGATGCCATTGCCGTGAAACATAAGGACGCCGCTTCTCGTGCAATGGTCGTGCAGGATGCGGAAGTGCTGTGCGACCCCGTGATTTTTCAAAGGGGCGATCCGATCGCTCGAGGGACACCGGTGCCACGCCGGTTTCTTGAAATTCTGTCGCCCGAGGATCGGCCTGCATTCCCCCGCGGTGGAGGCAGGCTCGATCTTGCCAACGCCATCGCCTCGCCCACCAATCCGCTGACGGCCCGCGTCTGGGTGAATCGCGTCTGGATGCATCACTTCGGCGAATCCCTCGTGGAGAATCCCAGTGATTTCGGTCTCCAGGCGAAGCGTCCCGTGCAACACGAACTGCTGGACTTTCTGGCCGACTATTTCATCAGGCAAGGCTGGAGAACCAAACCGCTGCATGAACTCATTCTGTCGTCTCGTGCTTATCAGCGTTCGTCGCAAATCCCTGATACCGAAGCGATGGGGATGCAGCGCCAGCGGGATCCGTCCAACTCACTGTTGTGGCGTGCCAATCGTCGGCGACTCGACTTCGAACAGATGCGAGACTCAATGCTGACGGTTGCCGGCGAGTTGGATGACACGATGTTCGGCCGACCGGCTGCCATCACCGACGATGCAAATCGCCGGAGGACGGTCTATGCCTTCGTCGAACGCCAGAACATTCCCGCCATGGTGCAAACGTTCGATTTCGCCAACGCGGATACATCGACTCCCCGCCGCAGTTTGACCACCGTTCCACAGCAGGCTCTGTTCGCACTGAACTCGACATTCATGCTGGCCCGATCCGATGCGCTGGCAAAGCGAGTTGCCGATGCCAAACCCCCGCAACGCATTCAACGACTGTATTCCATCGTCCTTGGACGAGAACCGACCCCTGCAGAACTTGAACAGTGCGAGATTTTTCTGACGGCCGGAACAATTGAGCA
>CAZFDW010000139.1:4126-9483 GCA_964517865.1 uncultured Chitinophaga sp. | reverse complement strand
TGCAGATTACAAATTGAGGAACCTCACATGCCAATACACCCCGACCTCACGCGACGCGATCTCCTCGCATCCGTCGGTACCGGCATCGGCTGGCTGGCGCTGCCATCTTTGTTGCACGCTGACGCCGCAGAAAATGCAAACCCGTTGGCACCACGGAGCCCGCATTTCCGACCACGCGCCAAGCGCATCATTCACATTTACCTGAATGGCGGTCCGTCTCAGATCGACACGTGGGACCCTAAACCGGAACTCACGAAGTGGGGCGGCAGGAGAATTCCAGTCGGAAACCTGACGACTGAGCGTGAAACGGGAGTGGCGCTGGCGTCTCCTTTTCAGTTCGATCAGTACGGCGACAGTGGACTGTGGTGCAGCGAGATCTTTAAGAAAACTGCCATCTGGCATGCGGACCGCATTTGCGTGATCCGTTCGATGCATGCCAACACGCCCAATCATGAACAGAGCATGCGGCTGATGAACACCGGCGACGAACGGTTGTCCCGCCCAAGTTACGGTTCGTGGATCACGTACGGGTTGGGCTGTGAGAACCAGAATCTTCCAGGATTCGTCACGTTGTGTCCCGGTTTGCCGGTCGCCGATTCGTCGAATTGGCGCAGTGCGTTCCTGCCGGGAATTTACCAGGGAACCTATCTCGACACGCGCAAGACGAACGTCACCGAACTGATCGCCAACATTCAGAATCCGCGCACAGGTGTGTCGGATCAGCGTCGGCAATTGGATCTGCTCACAAGCCTGAATCGGCAACACCAGGCGACGCGACGTGAAGACCCGAATCTCGAAGCCCGCATTCAGTCGTTCGAACTGGCCTATCGGATGCAAATGGAGGCAACCGATGCACTCGACATCTCACAGGAGTCGAAAGCCACACAGGATGTTTATCAGGCGGAGACCGTCCACGGTCGACAACTGCTGATCGCGCGTCGGTTGATTGAACGTGGAGTTCGCGTCGTGCAGTGCTACCACGGCGACGTTCAGCCGTGGGATTCTCACAGCAACCTCGCGGCCGAGCATCGCCGACTGGGCAACGAATGCGACGGACCGATCGCGGCTTTGCTCTCGGATCTGGACCAGCGAGGGCTTCTGGACGAAACGCTGGTCATCTGCGGCGGCGAATTCGGACGCACACCGGCAGTCGAAATCCCGATCGGCGGCGGCAATCCGACTGGCCGCGATCACAACCACCACGGGTTTTCAATCTGGCTGGCTGGCGGCGGAGTCAAGGGAGGACTTGCCTACGGCGCTACGGACGAATTCGGCTATCGCGCCGTTGAGAATCGCGTCCACATCCATGACATCCACGCGACGATGCTGCACCTGATGGGCTTTGATCACACGCAACTGACGTATCGCCACGCGGGCCTCGATTTCCGCTTGACCGGGCTTGAAGAGGCGCATGTCGTGAAGGACATTTTGGCATAAGAGACATGACTCGACAGTTTCTCGTTCCCGCCGTCTTTCTCTTCAGTCCTGGTGCAGCATCCAGATGCATGTAAATCATGATAGACTGGCGTATCGATTGGCTGAAGTGAGATCCTTCCGGGGGAGCCAATGGGTTTATCGTCATGTTGCCGGGGGAGCGTTGCCATGAACTTGAATCGGATCCGATGGGGATTGCCGCTGGCCGTGATTGCTATTTGTCAATCGGCGATCGCACGGGCGGATGGTCTGGACTACGGACGCGACATCAAGCCGGTCCTGAAGGCGAGGTGTTACGCCTGCCATGGCGCGTTGAAGAAAGAAGCCGGATTGCGGCTCGACACGGGTCTCTTGATTCGTCAGGGTGGTGCCAGCGGCGCGGCGATCATCGCAGGGCAGCTCGACGACAGCCCGTTGATTCATCGAGTCTCCGCCAAAGAGCCCGGCGAGCGAATGCCACCGGAAGGCGAACCGTTATCAACAGAACAGATCGAACTGCTGCGGGCCTGGATCAGCGACGGTGCCAAATCTCCCGAGTCCGAACAGCCCGAAGCCGATCCTCGCGAGCACTGGGCATTTCAGATCCCGCAACGTCCCGCCATTCCTGAAATGGCCGATGCGAGCAAAGGTCATCCGGTCGATGCGTTTCTCAATGCTGAACTCGCGCGGCATGCCTTGATGCCTCGTCCTTCTGCACCAAAACATGTTCTGCTGCGACGAGTTTATATTGATCTCATCGGATTGCCGCCGACACGAGACGAGCTGCATGCGTTTCTTGCCGACGATTCACCGGATGCGTATGAAAAGGTCGTCGACAAACTGCTCCACGATCAACGGCATGGCGAACGGTGGGGGCGGCATTGGATGGATGTCTGGAGGTACAGCGACTGGTATGGCCGACGCGATGTTGATGACGTCCGCAACAGTGCGTCTCAATTGTATCGCTGGAGAGACTGGATTGTCCGATCTCTGAATCATGGCAAAGGCTACGATCAGATGGTTCGCGAAATGTTGGCGGCGGATGAAATCTGCCCGGACGATTACGATGCGGGAGTCGCCACAGGATATCTGATTCGCAATTACTACTCGCTCAACTCCAACGACTGGATGCGGAATGCGGTTGAGCATACGGGCAAGGCCTTTCTGGGATTGACGTTCAACTGTGCTCATTGTCACGACCATAAGTATGATCCGATTACGCATGATGACTATTTTCGCATGCGAGCTTTTTTTGAACCGATCTTTATTCGCCAGGATCGCGTGCCGGGCGAGGCCGATCCGGGCATTTTTCAGGACTACTCCTACGCGGGAACTCGTGCCGTTCAGAGACTGGGAGCGGTTCGCGTCTTCGACAGGACGGCCGATGCTCCAACGTGGTTTTACATTGGTGGCGACGAACGCAATCGGGTGAAAGAACGAGGTTCGATTCCGCCGGGAGTGCCATCGTTTCTCGAGAACGCTCCCCTCCGCATCGAGCCCGTGAATCTGCCTTCGAAAGCCTGGTATCCGGGACTCCGGCCCGAACTCCAAAAGTCACTGCTGGCCGATGCCCGCCAGGCCCTCGCCACCGCCGAAGAATCCCTCCGCTCGTTTACCGCCCAGCCGCAGGCGCCGGCTCAATCATCCACCGAAGCCGTCGCCTCCGACTCGGCGGCAAGCGAAGTGCAGAAAGCCGTCGCCTCCGGCTCGGCGGTAAACGAAGATCTCGCACGAGCCGAGGCCGACTACGAGGCGGCGTTTCAGCAGGCCGCGAAGGCTGGCACAAGCGGTGCGATTTCCGGCAGGCAGTCTTTGCTGATGGATGCGACAACTGGACGTAGCATTGTGCAGAACAACATGCAACAACTGAAGTCCCTCGACGACGGAGCCCGGCTTTCCTTCCGCTTGCGGATTTTGCAGGACTCACACGTAAACTTTCAATTCGTGCAGGACAGTATTCAGGGACTAACCGCCGGGTATTGTGCTTTTGAGAAAGGGCGGATCGTGGCCTATGTCCACGGAATCTCCGGAGAAACTGAAGTCGGCCGGTACGACTTTTCGGCCGGGCAGAATGACTTTGAGATCTCCCTGGTGGTCCGACCGGAATTGAACCTTGGTCAATTGACCGTCGTCTGCCACTCAGACTCAAGCACGCTCGTTGAAAACGCTGCGCTGGCATTGAACGGATGGAATCCGATCGGCACGGCCATTAAGCCGATCAGCTTCGATGTCCGTCATGGCAGTGTGGCAGTACTTGATGATTTCGTCTGGTCCGTGCCGAAACCGGATGCAGCATTGAGTGATGCCGCCACCAGCGCATCATGGACAAAACTGATTGATGTGGACTTCGAAGCTCCAAAGTACACCGATGGGCGAGATATCGCCGGCATTGATGGCTGGGAGGCGTCATCGTTTCGCGTTGCTCCGGCGACGTCCCTGGTATCGGCATCGATTGGTAATCCCGAGCTTCGCGCACTCTCAGTCAGGCTTGAGGCCGCTCGCCGAGCCGCGCAGGGGCCTTTGCTGCAAGTGCAGGCCACTAAGGCCAAAGTCACCGCTGCTCGTGCGGACTTGATGGCACTCGAAGCCCGCATTGGTGCGGATCGAGCAAAGCATGCGGACCCGCCAGGTGATGATCTTCCCGCTCTGATCAGGACAGCCAGCCGTCTGGAGCGTGAAGCGGCTCGGCGAAAGTCGGAAGCAGAAGTGCTGGTTGCCGAGTTCGCTGTGGTCACTGCCGAAGCAAAGCCGTCTGACGATGCGGAGCGGGCGAAGTTCATTGAGACAGCAATAGCGGGGCTGACGGCCTCGCTGACGAATCGACAAAAGGCCGATGAAGCTCTGGCGAATGAGCAGTTGTCGGAAACATACTCGCCATTGACACCGTCGTATCCGCAGCAGAGCACCGGTCGTCGTCGCGCCCTGGCGGAGTGGATCACAAGCCGTGATAACCCGTTGACAGCTCGCGTGGCGGTCAATCATATCTGGACCCGGCATTTCCATTCGCCACTGGTGGCCAGCATGCACGATTTCGGTCGCAACGGCGACAAGCCCACGCATCCGGAACTGCTCGACTGGCTGGCCGTGGAGTTCATGGAATCCGGCTGGGACATGAAACACCTGCACCGCCTGATCGTGACCAGCGCCGCCTATCGCCGCGATTCGTTTACCGCCACCGATTCGTTTACCGCCCAGCCGCAGGCGCCGGCTCCCGCGTTGAATAAAAATGATCAGGCCGGCGCCTCCGGCTGGGCGGTAAACGAGGGGGCGGCAGATAAGGACCCGGCCAGCGAAGATCCTGAGAACAAACTTCTCTGGCGGATGAACTCGTCACGCATGGAAGCCGAGGTCGTTCGAGACAGCCTGCTATATGTCGCTGGCCGACTGGACCTCACGATGGGAGGCGTGGAAATCGAAAACAAGGACGCACTCACCACGACTCGCCGCAGCCTTTATTACAGTGTACATCCCGAATCGGGCGGCAAGAGTGCGCTGGGCGAATTGTTCGACGCTCCGGATCCGCTTGATTGTTATCGGCGAGTCAGCAGCATCGTTCCGCAACAGGCCCTGGCGCTGACGAACAGCGATCTGGTCAATGAATCGAGTGTTGCGATCGCAAATGCGTGGCAGGATTCCGGAGGTGGCTCGGCGAAGCCGTTCATTCACTTCCTGTTCGAGCGGATTCTTTCGCGGCAACCCACAGAAGCAGAAAGTCGCGTCTGCCTTAACGCGATGGAAAAACAACGTCAACTTGCTACCCAACCCGATTCCCCGGAAGCAACCGCGCGAGCCCTCGAGAGCCTCGCGCGAATCCTGCTCAATCACAACGACTTTGTCACAGTGAGGTAACTCGTTTACCGCCCAGCCGCAGGCGCCGGCTGTCTATACATCAATTCCCAGCCGGCGCCTGCGGCTGGGCGGTAAACAAGGGTGTGTGATGATTC
>CAZFDW010000139.1:0-4026 GCA_964517865.1 uncultured Chitinophaga sp. | reverse complement strand
ATTCTTCCGGAACACACTCACATGGTGATCGCAAGACACAGTTATCGAGTTGAACAGATCGCCAATTTGCTCAAGGGAGCTGCCACGAGTCAATTGGTGAAAGACAGCTGTCACCCGCTCGCACAGTTTGCCAATGGTCGAGCGCGCCCTCCTCGAATGTGGTCCGAACACGAATGGAAGGTGTATCTTGATTCAGAGGACGCGATTGAGAATGCGATTGCTTACGTTGAACAGAATCCCATCAAGGAAGGTAAACTGAAACAGTCGTGGAAATTCGTCAAGCCCTTCACCGGTCTGCCTTCCGGCGGATGGATCACCTATCACTAATTCGTTTACGCAGGCGCGGGCCTGGGATTTGAAATTCAAACACAGGAGCCTGCGCCTGCGGCTGGGCGGTAAACGAGGATCAGATTATGCAAATTCGACGAAGACCGTTTCTGGCTGATCTGGGCATGGGCGTCACCGGCATGGCGCTGGGGGCGATGATGGCCGAGGGGGCGGAGGTCTCTCACTTTGCGCCTCGAGCAAAGTCCGTCATCTGGATCTTCCTCTCCGGCGGTTACAGCCACATGGAAACCTTCGACCCGAAGCCAGCTCTGAATAAATATGCAGGCATGACGTTTGATAAAACGCCGTTTGACAATCCGGTCAACTCACCGTTGCATCGCAAACGATTTCGCTCGGTTCCCTCGGAGGAGATCAATATCCGGGATGTCTATCCTACCATCTTCCCCATGCAGGTCGCCTGGACAAAACGCGGCGAGAGCGGCATTGAGGTGACGGACTGGTGGCCGCATCTGGCGAAGCATGTCGATGACATCAGTTTCGTCCGCAATATGTGGACGACTGATAATGATCACGCCGCTGAGAATCAATTTCATACCGGTCGCCACAAGCTGGACGAATCCCAACCGAGTATTGGAGCGTGGGCTCACTATGGTCTGGGAGCACTGAACGAGAATCTTCCGAAATTCGTCGTGCTTGGCGGGCCGACTCGATCGGACACGCGTGAATCCATTGACTCACTTTATCTTGGACCACAATACTCGGGCATCCCGCTCGCGCTGGACCCGAAGAATCCTCTGCCGTTTGCTCAGCGGAACGCCGGGCAGACGTTTGAACAACAGCAGCAGGAGTACGAAACCATCGATCAGTTGAATGAACTCACCGCGGTTGAATACCCCGATGATCAATCGTTGCGAGCCCGCATTCGGGCCTATGAACTGGCGTTTCGCATGCAGGCGGCCGTGCCGGAAGCGGTCGATCTGGCGCAGGAAACGGAAGCCACATCAAAGCTGTATGGGCTCGACAACGACACCACGAAAGTCGCCGGCCAGCGTCTGCTTGCAGCGCGGCGGCTGGTGGAGCGGGGAGTTCGTTTCGTGCAGGTCTTTCCGTCGCCGTACGGATCGTGGGATTCGCATCAGCAGTTGAAGGACAATCACACGCGACTTTGTGCCTCAGTCGATCTTCCTGTCGCCGGATTGTTACAGGATCTGAAACAGCGCGGACTTCTGGAAGATGTCGTCGTTGTCTTCGGCACGGAATTCGGTCGCACACCGGGGTTGGAATTGCGAGGCGGCGGCAACACAGGACGTGATCATCATCCGAACGGATTTACGGTCTGGCTGGCCGGCGCAGGTTTGAAAAAAGGACATGTCCACGGCGAAACGGATGAACTGGGCTACCACGCCCTGGGCGAGGGACACTACGTCACCGACCTTCACGCCACGGTGCTGCACCTGCTGGGTATCGATAATCGTCGTCTTGAGATCCCCGGGCGAAAACGGCTGGAGATCGATCACGGTAAGATGATTGAAGACATCGTGGCCTGAGGTTCCAAGGGAGAAAATCTGATGCTGTCAATTCATGATGGTCACTTGAGGCAAGTATCCTCATCGCGGCGTGAATGGCTGCGAATTGGCGGATTGAGCGCTCTGGGGCTGTCGCTGCCAACGCTGCTGCAGTCGAAGCATGTAGCGGGAGCGCCGATCACGACTCCTACCGCATTTTCCGGAGATCTTGGCGCGTCGTTCGGCAAGGCAAAAAACGTCATCTTTTTGTGGCTGCAGGGAGGCCCGCCGCAGCACGAAACCTTCGACCCGAAGCCGGAGGCGCCGCTGGAGATTCGCGGTCCGTTCAAACCGATTAACACCAATGTGCCCGGCATTCAGTTCAGTGAATTGCTGCCGCGAACGTCTCGATATGCCGACAAAATGGCGATCGTGCGTTCCATGTCCACTCGGGACGACAACCATGACGTCAGCGGGTACTGGCTCTTGACCGGCTATCCGTACCTGACCGGCAGCGCGCGGCAAATCAAACCGAGCGACTGGCCGTACTTCGGCTCGATCATCAAAATGCTTAAGCCGAGCGAGAAACTCCCTGCGCTGACGTCGGTCTGGCTTCCGGATCTGATGCGTCTGAATGACAACGTCACGCCAGCGGGACAGACCGCCGGATTTCTCGGGCAGCAGTGGGAGACAGAACGATTTGTCGGCGATCCGGCATTGCCCAATTACGAGATCGAGGGACTCTCCGCGCGAGAAGGACTGGATCGGCTGCGAATGGACCGTCGCCGCGACTTATTGCAGCAGTTCGAAGCGCGGCTCAGCAGCATTTCAAAGGTCGGCAAAGTTGAGTCGTGGGATCGCCTGAATCAGCAGGCGTTTGATCTGATCACTTCGAGTACAGCCAGAGCGGCCTTTGATCTGAGCCAGGAACCCGACAGCGTGCGGGATCGGTACGGGCGTTACACATGGGGGCAGTCGGTGCTGCTGGCGCGACGACTGATCGAAGCCGGAGTGCGTCTGGTGCATGTCAACTGGGCACGCGACCCCGGCGACAATGCCGTTGACAATCCGCTCTGGGATACCCACGCACTCAATGCGGATCGCCTGCAGGACAATCTCTGTCCGCAGTTCGACCCCACGTTCGCGGCGTTGATGGACGATCTGTCGGATCGAGGACTGCTGGACGAAACGCTGGTGGTCGTGATCGGCGAATTCGGAAGGACTCCAAAGATCAATGCCAATGGTGGCCGCGACCATTGGGGACACGTCTTTAGCTTTGCGATGGCGGGGGCAGGAATTCGTGGTGGCCAGGTCATTGGAGCCAGCGATAAGAGCGGTGCTTATCCGGCGACCACTCCGATCACAGGCGGAGATCTCACAGCCACGATCTTTCATCTTCTGGGGATCGATCCATCCGGGGTCTTTCACGACAAGGAAAGTCGGCCCCATCCGCTGACGAAAGGTGAGCCCATTGCCGCGATGCTGGGGGATCGACAGGAAATGTCACTTCAGGCCTCAGCGGGAGATCCGTCGTTTGTCCCGCCGTTTGATACTCGACTGCTGTTCGATACCGAATTCCGTGAGGTTCAGCCTCTGGTTTCCGTGGAGTCTTCAAGTCGGGCCAAAGGGTGGCGTGCGTGGAGTCAGTCCGGCTTAACGGTTACCAAATCGACAGGGCGCACCGAGCTGATGTTAGCGGCCGTCAGCTCGGCCGAACTGTTGGTGATCGACCAGGGTTCGCGAGCGATCCTCGCACAGGAGATTCGCAACGCACGCGGCGGACAATACACATTTAAGGTGCAGGCGTTGGCCGTGGCAGATTCTTTGGACGAGTTTGAGAAGATCATTACCAATTTCCGCCTCCGTCTGGTGCTTTACCGTTTCCAGAACATGCAGAAAGATCCCCGTACAATTCAGGAACTGGCATCGGTCGATTTTCGCCCCGTGTTCGGTGAGTCTCGCGAATTCGTGCTTGATCGATTTCTCGGCTCAACGACTCCCGGCGCCAACTTCTCCATCGGATGCGGCCTTGGCGTTCTGATTGCGATGGAGACGACTACACCTCTGACATTGCCGACGGACCAGTCTCGCCGACTTGCGGTGCGAGTGCAGTCGGTCGAATTGACCTTCAATCCGCGCCAGCGCGACGACTCGGTCACGGTATGATCTTCCTGTCCCGCCTCAGAGCTGGCTAAGAACAAAAATAGTCTATGAAGATATTACAAACCGCCAT
>CAZFDW010000138.1:1219-13182 GCA_964517865.1 uncultured Chitinophaga sp. | reverse complement strand
TCCGGCAGAAAGGACCTACCAAACACAGTCCTTTTCGGCAGAAAGGACCTACTTTGAAAATCGTCCGTGACGACCCCAGAGAAACAGGAAATCACTATGAAGTTTATTCACCTCGGGCTATTGGTCCTTGGCGTGTGCCTGGCGTGTATCGCCCCAAAAAATTGTCAGGCGCAAACGCAGCCCAATGTGGTCCTCATCCTGTCCGATGACCAGGCGTGGACGGACTACAGTGGCATGGGGCACCCTGTCATTCAGACGCCGCATCTGGATCGACTGGCAGCTCGCAGCGCCTTGTTTCGGCGTGGGTACACTCCCACGCCGCTGTGTCGTCCGTCATTGATGACAATGATCACCGGACTCTATCCGCATCAGCATGGAGTCACAGGCAACGATCCGAAGCCGGACAAATCCCTGACGGACGCACAATATGCCGGGCTGCGGGAGCAACTGATCTCCTGTATCGATCAACATGCGACGATTCCAAAACTGCTGGGCGAACACGGTTACCTGTCGATGCAGTCAGGTAAATGGTGGGAAGGTAATTTTGCTCGTGGGGGCTTCACCCACGGCATGACGCGAGGATTTCCGAATCGCGGTGGTCGTCACGGAGACGATGGACTTGAAATCGGACGCAAAGGAATGCAGTCGGTGTTCGATTTTATTGCGGAATCCAAACATGCGAACCGGCCGTTCTTCCTGTGGTACGCTCCGATGTTGCCCCATACGCCTCACGATCCACCCGAACGATTGCTGTCAAAGTACCGCAGTGCTGATCGTCCCATTGAGTTGGCAAAGTATTATGCCATGTGTGAGTTCTTCGATGAAACGTGTGGCCAATTGCTGGATCATCTGGATCAGCAAAAACTCAGCGACAACACGCTTGTCATGTATGTGACAGACAACGGCTGGATTCAGGCGACACCCGACATGAAGCTCGGCAAAGAATGGGGTCATGGTTTCGCACCGCGTTCAAAACAGACGCCGTATGAAGGTGGAATTCGTACGCCGATCATGGTGTCATGGCCGGGAACGATCGCTCCGGCAGAATACCCCGACCTGTGCAGCACTCTGGATGTCCTGCCGACGATCCTTGCCGCGACCGGCCTTGCTGCAATGCCCGAGCTTCCTGGGCGAAATCTGCTGCCGCTGATTCGCGAAGGCAAGCCACTCGACCGCACCTGGCTGTGCGGCGAAAGTTTTTCGCACGACGTGGCCAATCTGAAGAACCACGAAACGTCGTTGCAATACCGCTGGTGCATCGAAGGCAAATGGAAGCTCATTTTAAGCTATGATTGCCCGACAGATCGATACGCATTTGTGCATGCCGCGAATGACCGCAATCCACAGCTGTTCGATCTTGAATCCGATCCGTACGAAAAGCAGAATCTCGCTGCCGAGCATCCAGAGGAAGTCCGAAAACTCGCCGTTCGTCTGCAGGAAACATGGCACGTCGAAAAGCCCGTGATCGGGCTGCCGTAACCTGACAGACAATCCGGGACAGCCGAGATAAGCCGGATCATTGAAGTTCATTCGGCCTTCTTCTTTTTCTTCCCTGCCGGCTTGCGCTGATCTGTAGATTCCTCGACCTGCAGGTCAAGTTCACGAGGTCGGGCGTTTCTGAACTGGTCGAGCACTGACTGGAGCTTCGTTGCAGCTGCGGCAGGTGTCACTTCGAGCGCGCTGATCTGCAGGGCATTCCTCTCCTCCGGATCTGCGGCAAGATCAAAGAACTCGCCCGTTCGGTAGAGCTTGAAATTGTGATTGAAGGCACACTCGCGCACGGTCATGTCGGCGTTTTGTCTCGGTGAATAAGCTGTCATGTCAGCGAAGTACTTCACATCCTGAAGTTCTTTCTCGGATCTTGTTTTCGGATCCCAGTCGGCACTGTCCGGAGTCGGCTGGAAGGGGCTGTGCGTCAGTATCATCGGATAATACAGAAAGAACGGCTGCTCACGATGCCGCGTGATGAAGTCCAGCGCAAAGTCGTTGACGAGTGTTGGCCCGTATTCGCCGTCTGCAAAATCTTTTTCGATTCCATTGTATTCCAGACCAGGATTCGCATAGCGCGGCGGGCGGCGCTTGTGTTGCCACAGGCAGGATTCATCGAAACCGAAATGCTGTGGAGAATCGACTTCACGCCCAAGCTGCCACTTGCCACAGATGCCGGTGCGGTAGCCGGCGGTTTTGAACAAGTGCCCGAACGTCGTCTCTGTCCGAATCAGCGTGCCAAAATTCAGATAGTTGCGGACGTTGTAGCGGCCCGTCATCAGCTGCACGCGAGTCGGGGTACACAGCGGCTGCACATGACAGTTTTCGAATCGCACTCCCGTAGCAGCGAGCTTGTCAAGGTTTGGCGTTTGGTACGACTGGCCTCCGTTCGCCGTGACGCATTCGTACCCGAAGTCATCCGCCATGATCAGGATGATGTTGGGCCTGAAGTTTTCCCCGGCGCGCGACGATGCAAACGGTGTGAGCATCAGTGCGATCAGAAATGCGATGGTGTGTTTCACAGACTGCCTGAAATCAGGCCGATGCCCTGCGACCATTTGACAACCCTGCTTTTCATGGACTAGAACTTGTTCACACAAACCGGAATCAATCGGGCTCAAGTCGATTTCGGCCAGACCAGACGCCGCGTAACGTTTGATCATCAGGCTTCACAGCAGTCTGACTATTGCCGCTCAAAGTTCAACCAGGAATCCTGAACATGAAGAGTATTTTGAAGTCCATCGCCTTTACGGTTGCGCTGAGCATTGCGGTATCCGGCTTTGCAACGGACAAAGTGGCACCCGTGCGGATGGGGGCCGGAGCGATGACGTTCGACACGGTGCCAGGCTGGGGACTCGGCGAAGACGGCAAGTCGGTCATTGGTCCGACTCACGGAAGTGTGGTGATCGACAAGACGGGCAATATCTACACGAGCGCCGATATGGGAGTGTTTGTATTTTCGTCGGATGGCAAGTTGATCCGCCGTTTCGTCGGCGACGAGTATACAAGAATCCATGACATGGAAATCCGCGATGAAGCGGAGGGAGAATTTATCTACGGTGCTCGCAACGCCAACGCAGAAGGGATCAAATTCAGCGCGGAAACCGGCGACATTGTGCTGAAGCTGCCGTTCCCCAAAGAATCAAAACTCGATCTGAAGCAGTTCAATCCCACGGCGATCACCGTCGCGCCGAACGGCGACATCATTCTGTCCGATGGCTATGCCAGCAACTACATCTTCAAGTTCGACAAAACAGGCAAGTATCTGATGCACTTCGGCAGCAAAGGGAATGACCTGAAGCAATTCAACACGGCCCACGGCATGACTCTGGATACGCGTTACGATCCGCCTCGGCTGCTGATCTGCGATCGCAATCACGAGCCAAAGGGCCGCCTGTTGCATTACGATCTTGATGGCAACTTCATCGAAGAAGTAATTACCGGCCTGGGAATGCCGACCTCGGTCGCGATCCATGGCGATTTTGTTTCCGTGCCCGACCTGCACGGACGAGTCGTGATCCTGGACAAGAGCAACAGGATCATCTCCGTCCTTGGCCACAATCCGGATCCGGCGAAAGGTGGCAGCTACAATGTGCCTCAGGAGCAATGGGTCGAAGGTATCTTCAGCGGCACGCACGGATCATACTGGGACAAAGACGGCAACCTGTACGTTCAGGACTGGAACGTCTCCGGTCGCCTCATGAAGCTGGTCCGAGTGAAGTAGTGCATGGCAGCCAAATTTCGCTTCCGCCTGAGCAAGCCGGGAGCGGAAAGCAGGTTGTTGCCAGGCAACGGTTTTGCAGTTCAATTTCGGCAGATTGAAAATCAAATGGAGCATCGTCGCACAGGGGGTGAGCATCGCAGATGAATCGTTGCCAGATCAGCTTTTCCCGCAATCCAGATTTATGGTTTTCCAGCCATCGAGCTCACGAATTGTTAACGAAATCTCGTGACCATCACACCGTGGGTGTTTGTCATGTTTTGAAAAGGATGGGCGGCAATGAAGACTCGACTGCGTGGATTTACGTTGATTGAGTTGCTGGTCGTGATCGCGATCATTGCGATCCTCATCGCGCTGTTGTTGCCAGCTGTGCAACAGGCACGGGAGGCCGCGCGCAGAACCCAGTGCAAGAATAATCTGAAGCAGTTGGGGCTCGCGCTGCACAACTATCTCTCGACCTTTGACAGTTTTCCGCCAGCTCGCCTCGCACCCGACTATGCCGTGGGTGGAACGCAGGTCGCGAGCTACACATCGTATCCAAACACTTTGCCTGCCGGTTCATCGACCGGGTTTCGTTCCGTTCACACGTTTCTGCTGCCATACATGGAGCAGGGTAACATCTACAATCTGATCGACTTTAGTGTTCCCACTTCTGTGCGGATGACACAGAACGGGGCACCAATTAACGCGAACTACAGAGCCTATGCGAACGCCGCCGGATTGTTCCTGTGTCCGTCAGATCCTAACTCAGATCGCGTGATCACGGAGAACAATTATCGAGCCAACTTTGGCGGGTCCACGCCACACGGTGGTGCAGTCAGCACGACTCAGAACGGAGTCCTGTCCAGTCCGGGGAACGGTGCGTTTACGATCGGGAAAGTCACCAAGGATCGAGACTTCACAGACGGGCTTTCGAATACTGCCATGTTTTCGGAACGCAGCAAAGGCAGCGGAAGGAATATGGCATCGACATTGCCGGATCGACGTTTTGACGTAATCACGTCACCGAACCGTCGTCAGGGGCCGCTCGTGACGGACGACCTTTACAACGAATGTCTGAATGCTCCGCCCCTTGTCTCAAATTTCAATTTCAATTCGATGGGACGCTGGCTGGCTGGCTCGGATTTTTCCAACGGCTGGCCATTCGGGTTCTATTCGGCCACGCTTTACAACCATGTGGCAACTCCGAACTGGCGAGGCTACGATTGCGGGAACTGGAGCGCGATTATCGATGCTCCCGGAGAATACGGGATCATCTCCGCTCGCAGCTTGCATACTGGCGGGGCTCAGATTCAGTTGGGTGATGCCAGTGTGCGTTTCGTCAGCGAGAATGTCGATTTGCAGGTATGGCGAGCCGTCGGAACCCGCGATGGCGGCGAAGTTATCGGCGAATTCTGATTTGGCATGCGAAATTCAGCGATCGAGGCTCTTATGCATACTCAGATCTTGCGCCCCTTGTGTATGACTGTCGCACTGTTTACCACAGCCGTGATCAGCGGCTGTGGCGGTGCTGCGGCGACGTCAATTTCGTCGAGTGAAGGTTTGCTTGATGCTGGCTTAAAGTCGTTTCAGGAAAAGGACTATGCCGCTGCCGAAACCCAACTTGCGGCGGCAATTGCAAATGGACATCTTCAACCCGACTTAGGCGAAAATGCCCTGCGGTCACTGGCTGTGGCGCGAATTCGTCTCGATAAATTGACCGCTGCTGAAAGTGACCTGATGTCGCTTTCAATCGGCGCCGCCGAGATGGACCTTTACTGGGTGGCGTGTGCCGAGCTGGAGTTAAAAAAAGGCGATCAGGAGGCTGCCAAAAACGCAGCGAATCAGGCCCGCGAGTTGAACCCGGACGTCGAACTGCCTCCCGAGTTGCAATGAATTACGCCTCGCCTGGCAGAACTTAACTTGACTCTCCGGAGGCGATAATGCTGGACAAAGAAAGACTCGACGCCGCAGAGTGGAGCTCTGACACATGCCGTCTTGTCCGCATTGAGCTTTCACGCAACGATTGTGCATCTCCACAATCAGCGTGCCGCGCCGCTGAACGTGGTAATCAGTGGCCGATGATCGCTGGTCCTGTCGCTGTCCGGAAAATCGTCAGGCCGGACGACAACACTGGATTTCCCATTCCATCCTTTGGCTCCGTTGGCGACAAATACGAAATCCGGGATTGAGTCGGACTAACGAGAATAGTTGTCCTGACAGAGCACGAGGTCCAGATTGTCGATGAAGGGCCGGTGCTTGGGGGCCAGCCCCCAACCCCCCCGGGATTTATCGAATAGGGCCATTAACGGAATGCTTTTTCAAAGGCTCGGTCAAAGTTTTCGACGTACAGAATTGGATCAAGGAAAATTCTCGACACAGATCCTGAAGTCACATGACAACCCGAAATTATGCGGGCAGGAATCGCAGTTGTTGAGAAAGACGGATCTAAGCGGACAAGTCATGCGTCGATAGAGGCTGTTTCGGTCGAGGCAGGCGCGTCATGCCTGACGGTCAATGCCAGCAGCTGCATGGTCCCGATAAAAACGACGGTGAATCCGATATCACCAAGGAATGTACCTCGTGCAAACGGGATAGCATTCTCGAAGCATGCGGTCAGTCCCGCGAGCGTTCGCGGATACAGGTATTGCCCGGCCTCATGCGGCATGCACCACACACCAAGGTTGCTGATCAGAAAAAAGGCCGCACCGGCGAGCAGTCCCGTTCCAAATGCTGCCGGGATGTGCCTGGGCTGAATCCACCGTCCGAGTGCGAAGATGGCGACGTACGCGGTGTAGTCAAACATCCACGATCCATAAAATCCGTGACCGGTCTTTGCTTCAATGATGCCGTCTGTCAAAGTTCGGCATCCTAATACAATGCCAATCCCCAGCCACGCCGGTCGTACCACCGCGCCGCAAAGAACGGCGAGAGCACCGAGTGCAGAGAAGTTCATATAGGGGCGATCGATTAATCTCAGGGAGACGGCAACCACGCAGGCTGCGGCAACGACGATCCAGGATGTTTTGTTCATCGGAATCACTTCCTGCCGAAATCGGCATTGAGAAATGGAGACATTGTCAATGGGCCGCTCGCCGCAAACGATCGTTTAACGCAACTCCCAGGCCGTGAGCGGGAAATTCATGAGCGATAATAACGTCCAGATCGGATGCGTCGAGAGTTCTCATGGCTGCAAAGAAATTTGCGGCACAAGTTTGGAGATTTCCGTCATCACAAAGGACCTCAATTCTCGCAAATCGGCCAGAAAATGGCTGTTTGCCTGCCGTGAGCAACCCGCATCGAAGTCCCACAATCGGTTCTGCCGACTGGCCGTAGTGAATCACAATCAGCCGCGCGCCGGGCGCGTAGTGACGACTGAGCATTCCCGGGGACGGCTGAGCCGCATCGTCCTGCGTCGGGTCAGTTCGTGCAATCTCAACCCGGCCGATAAGGCGTTCGATATCTTCCAGCGGACACCCGCCATGACGCAGCAGCACTGGCTGCTCAGACATCAGTGACAGCACCGTGGACTCAAGTCCAACCGCACACGGACCACCATCAACAATACAATTGACGTGACGACCAAGGCCATCGACGACGTGCTTCGCCGTCGTAGGACTGATCCCTCCAAACGGATTGGCACTAGGGGCGGCCACTGGGCAGCCAGCCGATTTCAGGAGTTCGATTGCGACTGGATGCCGCGGAATGCGGATACCGACGCCGGGCAGTCCAGCTGTGACCAGGTCAGGGATGACATCTTGTTTTGGGAGGACGAGTGTTAACGGGCCGGGCCAGAATTCAGTGGCCAACAGACGAGCTGTCTCCGGAAACCGGCTGACAACAGTTTCAACCTGTGAGAGTTCCGCGACATGCACAATCAACGGGTCAAACGTCGGGCGCTGCTTGGCCTCAAAAATTCGCGCGACGGCAAGCGGATTGGTCGCATCGGCTCCCAGTCCGTAAACCGTTTCGGTGGGAAACGCAACAAGCTGCCCTTTGCGCAGTAACTCGGCCGCAGATTGAAGACTGGTTTCACATGCTTTCATGCCAGGGGACTACTTCGCCAGATCGACGCAGATGATCTCTTTGTCGTTCCGGATGTAAGCGTGCCTGTTTGCAAAAGCGGGCATGCTCCAGACAACATCACGTCCAAACGCTGTGTTGGTTTGATCAATCACTTTGACGCGATCGATTTCGGAATAACCTTCGGGCGTCAGTTTTGCGAGCAGTAATTCACCTAATTCATTGAACAGGATGTATCGATCTTCGTGCCGAACGATGAATGCTGTTCCCGAGCCCGCGGCGCGAGGTCCAACCGGGCCGGGGGTTTCCCACAGACGTTCACCCTCAGGAATTGAGACAGCTCGCAGAACGCCTTTCTGATCCATTCCATACAGAACGTTCCCATCAAGGATAGGCTGCACGTTGACTGGGCAGATGATGTTCTGTTTGTCGCGCCAGACTTCGGTGGCGGCAGGTTTCGCGGGATCCATCTGAATCAGCACGCTCCGATTGCTGTAGCCTGCGACGTACAGATAATCACCGACCATAACAGGTGACATGATGATGGAGCCGCTGGAGGCTTCGTACGGGATCGACCAGTACTCCTTGCCGGTCTCGGGGTCTATCGACGACACGGCATTCGGACGCAGCAGAATCAATTGCCGCACTCCGCCGTGTTTGAAAATCGTGGGCGGTGAATAACCTTGTTCGGGTGATGTCGTGCTCTTCCAGACTTCCTTTCCATCGTGCTTGTTGAATGCGACGATATGGCTTCCTTCGCCGCCGGCAAGACACAAGAGATTGTCGCCGTCGATCAGGGGATGAGCCGCATAACCCCAGAGAGCTGCTTTTGTGCCGTAGTCCAGCTTCAGATCGTGCGACCAGATCACTTTGCCATCGGTGCTGTTCAGGCAGACCAGATTGCCTTCGGCACCCAGCGCGTAAACGCGATTGCTCTCGACGTTCGGCGTGCAGCGCGGGCCTGCCGGGTACGAGATCGCATACTTGACGGGATACTCGTGGGTCCACAGGACCTTACCCGTGGCTTCATCCAGACACTGGATGCGTTCCTGTCCGGTAAATTCCTTGCGATCGAAGTTATCGACTTTCACGTCGTCGGTTGTCACATAGTCGGTGATAAAGACTTTGCCGCCGGCAACTGCCGGACCTGCATAACCTCCAGCGATCGGGGTGCGCCACAGCACTTTTGGCCCGCCCTCGGGAAATTTCTCGACAATCCCGCTTTCACGCCAGACATTGTCGCGATTTGGTCCCATCCATTGCGGCCAGTCGTCTGCTGAGGCAACAGAAACTGTTGTCAAAGCGAATCCGGCGATCATCGCCCAGTGTTGCGCGGTCATTTCCCGTCTCCATATTCGTTCACGGTGCAGGATGTATCCGGCCCAATGCCGGGAACTCCGCATATTCTGCGCGAACGTTCAGCGGTTGGGGAGGGTCAGGATGGCAGGTTTCACATATCCTGCATCGAAAATCGAAATCGGTCACCGGGGAGAATCAGCGTCGGAGGGTCTGGCGACTCAGATGGCCTGACGCGCTGAGTTGAATTCGGCGGCAGCATCGCTCCAAAACACACTCGACTCAGAGAGTCAAGTTACGAAACATCCAATTTCGACAACGACTTATGAATGCTCGGGTAACATCTCAATCCAGTTCGCCGGCCGCGCGGCCTCTGTGGTTGGCAGATTTGACGCTGTTGCTGGTGGCGATCATCTGGGGAGTGAACATTCCCGTAATGAAAGTGGCGTTGCACAAAATTGATGCCTACGCCTTCAACGCGATTCGGCTGATGGTTTCATCAGGTGTGCTGATCTATTTTGCGCGACGGGAATTTCTGAACGGGATCAGACCGGCCGGCACGTTGTCGAAACGCGACGTCTGCATCTACGCAACCATGGTTTCCATGGCCTACCAGTTGCTGTTTCTGCTGGCGATTTCTCACGCGACGTCGGCCGATGTGGCGCTGATCATGGCGACCGTCCCAATGTGGACCGCAATTGGTGCGAGGTTTTTTCTGAAGGAAATTTTGCCGCTGATGGCGTGGGTCGGACTGATCATCGCGTTTTCCGGGACCATGATCGTGACTCTGCATAAAGTCCCGCCGCCGTCGATTGACCGCACGGTCACAATTCACGCCGTTGGCACAGAAGTCGAACCGCCTGCAAACGAAACCTCGCGACGACTTCCTGGAAATCTATTCGCGTTGTCGGCCGCACTGGCATGGGCGGGAGGCACGGTCTTTAGTCGCCCGTTACTGGGGAAAATCTCCCCAATTCAATTGTCTGCATGTTCCGCCACGCTGGGTTTGCCATTTCACATCATCATCGCGGTGGTAATCGGCTGGGACTCCGTACCGGCCAGCGCCGCAGCGATGAAGGACGTGTCGCTGGTCACTTGCACCCTGTATTCCGGAATTCTTTCGACGGGGCTGGCGCTGGCGATGTGGAGCTACGGTGTGAAACATGCCGGAGCGGCTCAGGCGGCCATGATCCAGAATCTGACACCGATTGTGGCGATGGCAGCGGCATGGGTGTGGCTTGGAGAAACAATCAACTCGGCTCAAGCCCTGGGGGGCGGCATGATCATCGGCGGCCTGTTTTTCATGCACAGGAGCCGCCGTGCGGGTTCCAGTCGCAACGCCTGAAGTGTTTGTTTCGGTTGGAAAAGACGGCTGCTTGTTTCCGGTCCCGGTGAATAGGGTTTTCCTGAAGACCTTGCTGAGAAGTCGCCGAATCCGGAATAAGTCAACACATTGAAGCATTTCTGGCTGAAGAACGACCTTGAGCGACCATCGCATGGAAATGTGTGCTGCGTAGTGGTGGTGATGAATGTGACACCTGTGTGGCTCGTCAGCAACCGGAGTCAGATCGACACAACTGGCTCAACTCAGTGCTTGTTCGCAACAAAGATCTTGCATCTGCGGGGTACCGTTTTAGAATTTGACTGATGAGTCAAACTGCGCAGGATGTTGTCCGTTCAGCGTTTTCGTCGAATCTCGTGGATCAACGACGACGGCTGATCCTGGCAATAACCCGCTGATGGCTGCTGGCACAACCTATTTTCGCACGGATGTCCCCCTTCTGGGAGTATTGGAACACATGGCAAAGAAATATCTCAGCCTTGAAGAAGCAGCCGGCCTGCTGGACATGACGACCGAGCAATTGATGAAGATCCGCGAGCAGGGCGAGATTCGCGGATTCGCCGATCGCGGCAGCTGGAAGTTTCGCGAACAGGATATCGATGAATTTCAGCGAAGTCGGCAGGCGGATTCGTCGCCCGACTTTCCAATCATCACTGGCGATTCATCATCATCAGTCCTGGAAGAACCAGATGCTGCCGATGTGTTATCATCAGACAGCGACGTGCGACTGTTCTTCGATCAATCATTGTTCGACGACACGGACGCAAAGGGTCTGGCCAATTCCGGCAGCGATGTGCGACTGGCAGGCGACAGTGGGCCAAATCTGGAAGAAACAGAAACTGAAGACGAACTGGACCTGAGTGGTTGGGGAAGTGATCCGAAAATCTCGGATTCAGACAGTGACGTGAAACTGGTCGGTGCCGGGACTCAGCCGGACGTCGATCTGGGTGCTACGATTCAGATGGCAGACGATTCTGACAGCGATGTTGTGATGGTGACGGACACAGACCGCGAAGTCAGCCTGTCTGCCGATTCCGAATTTAAGATTTCTGATTCCGACAGCGACGTACGCCTGTCGGGTGAAGACGATGACAGCGATGTGCAGCTTGCTGACGACGATGTAGCCGTCGATGAAGACGATCTGGCCGCCACCGGACTCTTTGATGGCATCGATTCTGACAGCGATGTCAAACTGATGGGCAGCGAAGATCTGTTGCTGCCCGACGAAGACAGCGACAGCGACGTGAAGCTGAGCGCAGACCTGGATCGCACAGACAGCGATATCCGGCTTGCGGAACCTTCCCCGGCTCCAACCGCCAGGTTATCATCTGCCCCGTCGGCAAAGCCTTCACCCGCTCCAACGGCAAAACCAAACCGGCTGCAGTTTCCGCCCGATGACAGCGACTTGAAGCTGATCAACAAGGGTTCCGGCGTCAGAAAAGACAAGCCTGACAGCGGCATCTCACTGGAGGTGCGTGGCAGCGGGCTTGGGCTGGAAGCTGATGAAAGCGGCATTTCGCTGGAAATGGACAGCGGCATCAGTCTGGAAGCTGACGACAGCGGCATCAGTCTGGAAAGCTACGACAGCGGAACCAGTTTGCGGGATGACAGCGG
>CAZFDW010000138.1:0-1119 GCA_964517865.1 uncultured Chitinophaga sp. | reverse complement strand
TGCGGGATGACAGCGGGCTCACACTGGAAGCCGGAGACAGTGGCATTTCGCTGGATCTGGATGACGACAGCGGGATTTCAATGCAACCCGACGAGATGGGTCGGACGATGCCGATGCAGGCGATCCCGGGTGCCAAGGCCGCACTGTCCGATTCGACGACGATGACTACACAATTTGAAATCCCAAAAGCCGCCAGTAGCCATGACAGTGAGTTTGAACTGGCTGGTCTCGACGACGAGGATGATGAAGTCGGCTCGAATACCGGCGTGCTGACATTTGAAGATGACGAAGACCTTGATTCCTCACGGACCGTCGCAATTCCCGCATTGTCCGGCGCTGCGGTCAAGGGTGGAGTTGCTGAAGAAGAGTCTGAGGACGAAGAAAGTTCGTACGACGACGGTGAAGAAGAATTCGAAGATGACGGAGACCTTGATGTTCACGACTCCGAGGAATTCGACGACGATAACTTCGAATCCGGCCAAAGTCAGGTTGAGGGATTTCCGGTTCCAATGCGTGTCGGAAGAGCCGACGTGGACTGGAGCATCGGCACCAAAATCATGATCGGGATTTCCACATTGGTTTCCGTGATGTGCGCGGTGGTCGGCATCGAACTTGTCCGCACGATGTGGCTGTGGACTCAACCGTCCAGTGACGCGCCGGTGTCCAGTATTCTGCAAATGATTGGCGGTGCATTTTAGAATCGAGGCGGACAGGACCAGCGGCCTGAAAGAGCTTGCCTCTCACGGCACTTTGGTCAGGATTGTCGTCTTTCGCTCCGCGAAAGAAACGCGGCTCTTGCAGAGCAAAAGGCAACATTCGACGGCGTCCGGATGTAAACCAGGTGCCGTTGATCATTGGCCGCCCGTCGAACGATTTCACTGGTGACCGTGCCCAGTCTGCGTGTCAGCGAAAAAGGATGGCCTGCTCTGACGAGCCGACCATCCTTTTTTTGATCACGAATATTTCAGAATCAATCCGAAATATTGTCATTGTAAGTCGCAAAAGCCGGGACTAGTAACGGTCGCGTCCACCGCCACCACTACCTCCACGACCGCCGCCGCCACCACCGCCGCCACCGCCGCCACCACTCCCTCCACGGCTGCCACCGCCGCCACCACC
>CAZFDW010000137.1:0-13209 GCA_964517865.1 uncultured Chitinophaga sp. | reverse complement strand
ACTAACCCGAAGCGTCAGCGAGGGAATTCTTGGTGAAAATAAACAGCCAAAGCCCTTCGCTATACCTCACGCGGCCACGAATGACACATTTTCGAGATTCTGGAAAGCGACAGATCCGGGGAGGCGTTCAGGCTGTCCGTTACATATTTCCGTGCGATTCATGCGGTTGTCCCACATTCGGTTGTCTCCCTGCGTCGCATGAAATGCGACAACTGAAATGCGACAACCGAATGGGGACAACCGAATGGGGACAAAATAGCCGGAAACACTTTCGTACAAAAACCGGGTGCTCTACTGCGCGCGGTTGGCATTGGCTCGTTGAACCGCGTGCGCAGCGGGCCGCGATTGTTGTATTTGAAATTTCGTATTTGAGATTTGAAATACAAAGCGCGGGGCGTTGCCCACGCGGTTAAACGAATGTGCCATCCTCAACCCCGTGCGGTATCGCGACAGCTATTCCGGCAGGACTTCGGAAAAAAATCGTCGCCAGTTTCCGTGCATGATGCTCGCAATATCCGCCTCAACGTAACCTCGTTTGCGGAGCAGATCCGGAATCCGCTGCAGGTCGGAAATACGATCCAGATCGGATGGCGTTTGCTCCACGCCAAACCCGCCGTCCAGATCGCTTCCGATACCGACGTGCCGTGTGTTCCCAGCCAACTGACAAACGATGTCGATGTTCTCCGCGACACGATCCATGGTCACGGTCACTTCGCTCACATGCCGCACGTAACCTGGCTGCAACATGATCACATCAAGTGCCATGCCGATCACACCATTCCGTTCAATCACAGCTTTGTACTGTTCATCCGAAAACTGACGCTGCCACGGTGCCAGTCGGCGGGAATTCTGGTGACTCGCATGAATCCGACCGTCGAATCGATCCAGCACCTGCCAGAACGCCACGTCCGACAGGTGTGTCATATCGACGGTGATCCCGAGCTCACCGATGCGCTTCAGCAGCGGGATCGCATCGAGGGCGAGTCCGACTTCAGACAACGTCCCGCCTCCGTATCGGTTCGGGCCGTAATGCGTCAAACCGATCGCCCGCAGACCATGCTGGTGGAATTCATCCACCGTATCCGGCACCAACAACGGGTCGGCACCCTCCATCGTCTGAATGAAGCCCAACGGCGTGATTTCCGGATTTTTTTCACAGTCCTGAAAATGTGACTCCAGCTCGCTGCGGGTTCGGATCGCGCGCAGATATCCGGCGCGCTCCATCGCCCTGTGCCATGCCAGATGCGCATGAGCCATCGCGTAGCATGTCGCAGGCGAAGTCCAGCCGAAACTGTGATTAATTTCGCGTTCCTGTCTTGCCAGAAGCGTGGAAAGGCAGACACCAATTTCACCTCGCCGCAATTCTGGAAAACTGAGCGTACAACCGCCGCGACCGGCATCCTTCATTCCGAGCGCCCGTTCCTGCGCTCGCAGTTCGGAGACATCACAGCGCAGGTCACGATTCCAGTCTACGCCATTCAGAGCAAGGTCCAGGTGCGCGTCAAAAATCAACATGCAATTCTCCGATAATCAGGTGACTGGCAAAAATCGTGTTACGGGCAGTCTGCACACGGTCGTGGAAAAACCGTCGTCCGTCAATTCAATCACGCGATAGCCGGGCGGTGCGGCCACAAATGTGGGCTGACTGCCCGCTGGACTGAACTGAAGTCCCGTGGATGGCGTCGTGAAGATTTTCGCGTTGCCCACATGACTGCTGAATTCGTGATGCACATGACCGCTGCAGACCAACTCGATGCGACGCTCTGATCTCAACAATTCATGGAGCAGTTCTTTGCCGGTTAATCCGATCGGATCCATCCACAGACTGCCAACATCGACCGGCGGATGATGCATAAACAACGCGACCCGGTCCGGATTTTTCCACTGAATCTGCTCGCGAATCCAGTCAATCTGGTCGGACTCTATTCTGCCCGGCACAGCCCCCGGAACATGTGTATCCACGCCCAGACACAACCATCGTCCAGTTTTGAATGCGAACGTAATGCGATCCTGTCCCACACCGCTGACGCGATCACCGAAGACAGATCTTAACACCGTCCGATCATCGTGATTCCCCGGCACCTGCCACAACCGATCCAGCCACGGACTCAAAATCTGTCGCACAGCCTGATAACTCTCCGGCAACTCGTCATGCGTGTGGTCGCCGGTGACAACCACATGATCGAACGTCTGGCCGGACTCACTGATATGCCGCACGACATCTTCCAGAAGTTCCCGGGTAGGAATTCCTTTGAGACGGACGTCCGGATCTTTGAACACATGCAGATCAGTAAGCTGCAGAAGTCGCACGGTGACCATGGATTTCAGGTCTTAACTTTCATTGCGGACTCTGGCTTCTTCAAAGAAGTCCAGGCGATGTTCGCGTTGACAGAAATTTTGAAATGTCACCAACCATCGCCTGAGGTCGCGGACAACTTCAGCGGCGACGACATCCAGCAGCGACAGTCGCCATGCCACGCGATTTCGCAGCCTCTGCAGCTGATAAATCATCGCGTCGTGCTCAGATTCCAGCTGCGTCAATGACTGCAGCATCGCCGGGGAATCGGGATACACTGCGCGAAGTTTATCGAAGCGTTCTCTGCGTCTTTCGGCCGGAATGGCATCTAACAGCCCTTCCAATACGACGAGGATCCACTTGCGATTCTCTTCGTCGTAGGTCTCACTCAGGAGATCGGTAAGATCCCCCAGCAGAAGATATTCAAGCGTCCATTCGGCGTCGCCCCGCACAGATGGCATCGGAACGGAATCACCAGCCCGGTCGATCGCAGTGGTTCGTCCCCTGGCTGTCGGCGTGACATGATCCTCAGTCTCGAAGGGCACCACGACCACGGCATCATCGCCAGTGAGCAGTGACTTCCCAGGGTGAGTGTGAATGAGCGACTGACGAGAGTTTTGCTGATTCATCGAACTGCCACCTTCTGAAACCGGACATGCAATTCTAACGGCTTGATTTTACAATCCGCGACTCTATTTTACAAGGGTCGCAGGCACCGGGAAGATATCACAGTCCCAGCTGACGTCCCACTTTCGCAAACGCCTGCACTGCCCGTTCCAATTGTGGTCTCGTGTGCGCCGCGGACATCTGCGTCCGAATACGGGCTTCTCCCTTCGGGACGACGGGAAACGAAAACCCGACCACGTAGATCCCTTCCTGCAGCAGCGCTTCGGACATGCGCGTCGCCAGCGCGGCATCGCCGAGCATTACGGGAGCGATCGGATGTTCGCCCGGCTGGATATGGAATCCGTTTTCCGTCATTGCCGAACGAAAGTACTCGGTGTTTTGGCGAAGCTGCGTTCGGAGCTGATCAGACTCGCTGAGTAACTCCAGAGTGCGAACCGAAGCGGCCGCGATTGGCGGAGCCAGCGTGTTGGAAAACAGATACGGTCGCGATCTTTGCCGCAGCAGATCGATCAGCGGCTTGCGACCGCTGGTGTATCCTCCGCTCGCGCCGCCCAGGGCTTTTCCCAGCGTGCCGGTGATGATGTCGATACGGTCGCTGACACCAAAGTGCTCAGGTGTTCCACGGCCGTTCGGTCCCATGAATCCCACCGCGTGAGAATCATCCACCATCACGATCGCGTCGTACTTGTCTGCCAGGGCACAGATCTCCGGTAGGTTCGCCAGATAACCGTCCATCGAGAACACGCCGTCAGTCGCGATCATCCGAAACCGACAACCAGCGGCTGCCTGCAGTTGTTCTTCCAGCTGCGACATGTCGTTGTTGCGATACCGGAAACGCTGCGCTTTGCACAGACGCACGCCGTCAATAATGCTGGCGTGGTTGAGCTGATCGGAAATGATGGCGTCCTGATCACTCAGCAAAGTTTCGAACAATCCACCGTTTGCATCAAAGCACGATCCATACAGAATGGTGTCGTCGGTCCCCAGGAATTCGCTCAGTTTTTGTTCCAGCGTCTTGTGAATCGTCTGCGTGCCACAGATAAACCTCACGGACGCCATTCCGTAGCCCCAGCGGTCAAGTGCTTCGTGGGCGGCTTTGATGATCTCCGGATGATCTGCGAGCCCCAGGTAGTTGTTGGCGCACAGATTCAGGACCTCACGCTGATCCTGAAGTCGAATGTCTGTCTGCTGCGGTGAATCGATAGTCCGTTCCGCTTTAAAAAGTCCCTGCTCCCGGATGGATTGCAGTTCAGCTAAGGCATGTTCAAAAAATGTCGTCATGGTATGGTCCGGATTACAGGAAATATCGTTACGATCCGTGCAGATCATACTCCATGCAAAACGTGATCGCCCGCTACTCATGACGGGAAATTGAACAGTCTGGCGGACATGTCAGCCGTATCGTAAGGTTCATTCCCCCGACTCGCCGTCAAATCGGTTAAAGTCTGCGGAGTAACGTTGCGAGACGTGAATCGATGGCCGTACGATGCCGATAAGAGCAGAAACTGCATCTATTGCTTAGAAATCCGGCGATTGCCACCCGCTTCGCAGGCGTTGAACTCAAGACGCCTGCTGGTACCTGCAGCCGCCACTGTCCGAATCGGAGACGCGCGACATGTCAAAAAAACAATTGTTGGTCCTCTCCATCTTCGTTGCTGCAATTCCAGCGACTGGTCTGTTGGTCAAGATGCTGTTCAGCCTGCTGCATCTACTGTCAGACAAGTCCAGCGCCAGTGCCATGCTCTGGATTATTTATGTGATCTGCCTGCTGGGAAGTGCGTTCTTCGCTTCGCTGCCGTTGTGGCTGTGGCTCTATTATCCAGCCGCAGGCTTTGAGGGTGCCGGTTCAGGCATGAGTGGATTGCAGGATTCGGGCACGGCGTTCGGCGGGAACGCTTCGCATGGCGAAGACGATGAAGACGCCTCAGAGGAACAGGAATTTGCGAACGATGACGATGCTGGCGAAGACGACGGCGAGAAACTCTTCGATGCAGACGCAATGGACGAAGATTTCGATGAATTTGATGGTGGGTTTGATGAAGACGAAAAGTAACTGTGCTGACGCCTGGTTCGCAGAGCGAACCGCGATCATGATCCCATGACAGTCGGGACCCGCGACTGCTACAACGTGCCCGGTTACTGGGATCTGGCATTCAGCGATGAAACGCTTCCGGAAGCTGATTTTCTGCAGGCCGTTGCGGCCCGATTCAGTCCGCGTCCCGTCAGGTCGGTGCTGGAACTTGGCTGTGGTGGTGGTCGGCAGACGCTGGAAATGTCAAGACGTGGCTACGCGGTTACCGCGATTGATCTGAATCCGAACTGCGTGAAATGGACTCAGCGCCGTCTTGATCGCAGCCAGCAATCCGCCGACGTCCAATGCGGGGATATGGCCGATTTTCAGCTCTCAAAACCCGTCGATCTGGCGCATTGTCTGGTCAATACGTTTCGCCATCTGATCAGCGAACAATCGGCCCATCGACATTTGCAATGCGTCGCCGCAGCACTGAAGCCTGGTGGGCTTTATGTTCTCGGTTTCCACTTGCTGCCTCCGGATGCCGCTGAGATCGATTGCGAACGCTGGACGATTCGAAAAGGTACGACTCGCGTCACAACGACCATTCGAGTACTCAACTTCAGCCGTCGGAGCCGGATCGAAACGGTCCGCTTCTGTCTGAAGGTGACGACCCCCCGTCGCATCATCCGCACGGCCACCGATCATCGCCTCCGCATCTACCGAGCGGATCAGTTTCGCAGGCTGCTGCGAAGCGTACCCGAATTCGAACTCATCGGCGTCTACGATTTCTGCTACGACATTTCTGAACCACTCCCACTGAACAACGTTTTGGGCGATGCCGTTTTCGTGCTTCGTCGAAAGTAAGTGCTTTCCGGCAGAAAGAAACTATTTCTGCGCGGCCACAGTCTGGTCGGGAATCTGTTTGGGGATGGCGATGAACGAAGTTGTCATGCTGCCGTCTTCGGAATTCCAGACCCGGATCTCTCCGTCGTAGCTGCCGGAGGCGATCAGTTTGCGGCCAGGATTGGCGCTCAGCGTGTAGACCCAGTCGCTGTGACCTTCCATTTTGCGGAGTTCAGCACCATCGGCAGCCTTGTGCTCATGGACTGCACGGTCGCCGCTGGCGGAGAGAATCAGATCGCCGGGAAGTATCTGAATCCGAAAGATGTCACCGCCAAAACCGCCGATCGCGCGGATTTCCTTTGCATCAGCGGAATTCCAGACTCGCAGACGACGATCACTGCCACCGCTGACAACGGTCGTGTTGTCTGCAAGGAAGGCTGCGGAGTAAACCGGTTCACCGTGTCCGCTGAATGTAATGACCGGGTTGCCGGTCGCGGATTCAAACACCTTGCAGGTTTTGTCGCGACTGCTGCTGACCAAACGCTGTCCGTTGGCAGACCAGTTTACGTCCATGACCCAGTCGGCGTGATCTTCGATCCGCACGACCTCGGAACCGTCAGCAATTTTCACGACAATAATCGACCGATCAGCGCCAGCACAGGCCAGCGTCGTGCCATCCGGGCTGAAACTCAGTGCGAAGACTGCATCACGGGCCCGCACAAGAGTCCGCATGAGATGACCGTCCGCTGCCGAAAATAATTTCATTTCACCCAGTTGTCCAGGTGTGCCGGCAGCGACTGCAAGAGTACTGCCATCGGCACTGAACTCAAGGTCGTAAATACGTTCGGCGACGTTCGAAATTCGCCGGATGAGTGTGCTGTCGGCAGTGTTCCAGACGAGCACTTCGTGATAACCGGAAGAGGCCAGTTGATTTCCATCGGGGCTGAACGCGATCGCCGTCACAGGGATCGCGACGCGGTATTCGGCTGGTGGCAGCGGCTGAGTCTTTTCCGGCATCACATCGAACAGATCCGCTGTCAGAGCAACGCCAGCATCCAATGGTGCCCCGACATTGATCCAGTGCTTGACCACCGCGATTTCAGCCGGAGACAATGGATCTGCGTCTTTCGGCATCGAACCATCTTCGATCATTGTGATCAGCAGTGATTCCGCGCTGCTGTGTGCACTCACAGTCGAACCTGATTCGCCACCTTTTAAGAGTGACGCAAATGAATCCAGATTCAGACGTCCGCCCGGACTGCGAGTGTTATGACAGGCAACGCAGCGTTCAGCCAGAATCGGTGCTACGTCGCGTGAGAACGAAACAAATCGGCCAAGCGGTTCCAGCGCCGCTTCGGCCCGACGACTGGCGACAAGAGATTCACTGGCGATGATCTGTGATTCGGCTTGTAGTTTCTGCAATGAGGGTTCAAGACCGGTCAACTGAGCGTTCAGCATCTTCTGCCATCTTTCGCCGTCCGCTGTCACGATCTTGAGCGCGATGCTCTCAGTATCCGCTGCTGCCAGCGCATCACTCGCTGCTTTCCATGCCGCTCGCATCGGTTCTGCAGCAGCGATGGCGGCCTGATGTGCGACAGTCCGGACTTCCAGCTCCGCCTTGGCGACAGCACTTTTGGCGACAGTCTCATCGCGTTGCGATGTCACCTGTGTCAGCAAAGCGTCAGTATTGGCCTTTAACGGCACAAAACCGGCGATTGCTTTCTCCAGCCCCTGGATCGAAATTGACGCATCTGTTCCCGTCAGTTTTGACGCTTCTCTCAGTGTGTTGAGTGAGTTCTCCAGCGACGAGACGGATGTGGCGAGCGATTCGATCGACGCAGCGGCCGTCTTCAGTCGTTCTTCCTGCGAGGTGAGGAGTGTGTTCATCGCGTCGAGACTGGTCTGTGCAGCGACCATGGCAACCTGAGCCGCAGTCACAGTCGCGTCTGCAGCATCCAGTGCGGCCTTGGCTTCGTTCGATTTCTTTTCAAGTTCCGGGCGCTGCGCTGTGATGGCGGCGATTTTCTGCTCCGCATCGGACGCCTTGCTCCGCCATTCGACAGAAGATTTCCGGAGTGTCGCGAGTGCATTCTGCAACTGCATCTGAGTGGCCGTCATGTTGGCCAGACGAACCGACACTTTGCCTGCAGTCAGGACAAGTTGATCGGCAGTTTCGTGATGCGGAAGAGCGCCCGTCAGACCAGCCAACTGCGTGTTGAGTGCGTCTGCCGTTTGTTGAAGGGCCTGGACCTGTGCTGTTTCTAAGGTGGCTCGCTCCTGAGCTTCATCCAACTGCTTCCGCAATTCCTCCACACGGCCAGTTGCCACAGCCGCCGCGCCCTTGCGCAGCGTGAGGTCCTTTTCCGCGTTCTGTTTCTGCAACGCAGCCTGTTCGATCTGCAGACGCACCTGCGCTGCCCCCAACAACCGATCCACTCCGGACGCTGCATCGTCGGCAATCGCTGGCAGCAGGCAAAGGGAAAAGACCAGAACGGTGGTCAGCACACGGCAGGGCAGGTCAAATCGAGGCATGGTGAATCCCAAGGATTAAGGCGGGAACCGTCATGTTGCAAAACCGCAACATGACAATCAACACTAGGATTCAACTTATTCATCGCGATGTCAAGCTCACCGGAATCAGCAAACTTCAGCATCTGAAAAATCGCACGATTGATACCATTGATTCAACCCATACAAGTATTAGCCCTTGCGGTGCCGAATCTTGGCTCGCATACGTCGCTTCTTGCGACCGATTTTTCGCCGACCCTTACCCGTCTTCTTCGTTCCCATGAGCCAGTAATCTCCGAAATTCAAACAGAGTGCCAAGTTAGAAGGGGCGAAGAATAGCAACCTGAGCGGTCAGGTTCAAACGAGGATCGATTCCGTTCTCGAACCAAAGCATTTAAAACCGTGCGAGATGGCGAAACAAAAGATATGCAAGGCAACAAAAAAGCCCGGTTGACCAAAAAGGCACAACCGAGCTTAAAAAGGGGAGAGTGGGAGTCGAACCCACGCGTGACGGATTTGCAATCCGTTGCCTTAGCCACTTGGCTATCCCCCCAGTATTTTGAGTTCTCTCATATTTCGATTGGGCAGTTTAGTTGAACTATGACGCCAAGGCTGCCTCAAGGATTTATACCGAATGTATCGGCAAGCGGTCTACTCTCCTGTACCGAAATCCTGCTGAAAATCGCTTGCAACGCCAGATCCTGGAATGCCGTGGATCGAGTTCTGGCCGAATTTTCCGTCATATCATCTGCCGTTTGTGAATTGAAATCGGGCAAATTCAAAGACATCCTGGATTTCGGCGGGTTCGGGGGCGGATTGGTAGAACGCCGGAATTTCAGTGCGTAGGATGGAAGGCTCGTGCCGTCGCTGCAATGAATCCACTTCAAAAGGATCAAGTGTCGTGAAAGAAACTGAGGAAGTACTGATTTCCAAAGCTCGTGATGCCGTCAGCCGGTGCAACTGGGTCGTCGGCGAGTGCGCTGCCGACTGGACGCAGCGATACGCGCGTGGCCGGACGGATGCAGAGTTCGGACAGATGGTTGGACTCAGCGGCGACCAGATTTTCCAGCGTCGTCGTGTTTGGGAATCATTTGGAAATACTCATGAAAAATTTACCGGTCTCAAATGGTCGTTCTTTTACGTCGCCCTGAACTGGGATGACGCCGAAGAATGCCTCAACTGGGCTCAGGATTCGGACGCCACTGTTGCAGAAATGCGAGCATGGCGACGCGCTCAACGGGGGGAAGATCTGTTTGCAGAATCCTCAGAAGGTTATTCAGAATGGGCCGCACCACTGGGAATCGACACTGCAGGTGTGCCATTGTCCCGGGTTGTCGATCCGTCGCAGTTCACCGCAAGCGGAATGGGCGACCGCGCCGGAATGGCAGCTGGCGATCGTGCAGGAACCGCGACGATGGACATGGTCGCACGAGATGCCGGGGACAACTACGCTCCGTTTCGAGCGGATGCCGCCTCGCCAGCTCCGAAAGTTCGCGATTCAGAACCTGGAGCAGACCGCCAGGAACTGACACCGGAGCAATTCTGGAAACGCGCATCTGCGATGATGGATAAGCTGAACAAAGCGCTGACGCCAAAGTTGCTTAAGGCGATCGACCAGCAGCCGGAATCTGTGCGCGCACGCCTGCGCGATGCGTTGCATGAGATCGTGGAGAAACTGGACGGGAATATTTGAGCGTTGTTGCTGGCGGCAAGCCGACGCATGCCGCTCGGCAATTCTCTCTCTCGTGACCGCGTGGAGTCAGCCTCAGCGATTGATGCCGACGTAGAAGCTGAAGATGCGTTCGTCGTCTTCTTCTTCTGAAAGAACCGGGAAGGCAAAGTCGAACGCGAGCGGGACGGGGCCCATCGCAGGAATGACGACGCGAAGTCCGAAACCTACGCTGGTTCGGAACTTGCTGAGAGAGACACTGTCATCGACCGTCCCGAAATCTGAAAACGCCACAGCGCTGATCATGTCGTCTGCAGTGACGGGAATTCGATATTCAACCGTGCCGAGTGCCTGAAACGTACCGCCGGTGCTAAACCCGGTTTCACGTGGTGTCACACCACGAAATGCAAATCCGCGAAACGACTGAAATCCACCGGCGAAGTAGCGCTCAAACGTCGGAGTATCATTGCCGCTGACGCCAATGTTCCCAGCCACCGTCAGGACATGCCGTCCGGTCCCGTCCGGTCGATTGTACATCGTAAAGTACTGCCTCGCATCGACTTCAACTTTTGGGAATGTGAATTCGCCAAATGCCTGCTCGTAACCACCGTCAAGGTAATGACCTTCTGTCGGCATCATCGAAGAATCACGCGTGTCATGTGTCACGGAAGCTCGCAAGGTGGACAGGAAATTGCTTCCGACAAAGGGAATGACGCTTGCGGGCGTTGGAGTCTGGGGATTACTCATTTCGACGTCCTCAAGACGTAACGCCAGTGAGCCCGACCATTCCGGGGTAAACTGTTTTCCAAGAGAAACGCGCCCGCCGTATCGATCTTCAGTCCAGTCCGGATAGTAGCGATTGAAGTAGAAGCCACTCACCCCGAAGCTATAGTCGGTATACAGAAAATACGGATCAGTCCAGCTTACGGCATAACGGCTGACTTGATTACCTGGCGCTGCTTCGATTCGAAAACGCTGTCCGCCACCGCGCCAGGCCCGACCTTCGATAATGTCCGACATGGATGTTGGCGGACGAAGAATGTCGAAGTTCGATTCGTCCCACACAAACGATCCGACCAATCCGGAGTTACTGTTCACACCGGCACCAAACATCAGTCGTCCCGTGCGACCTTCAGCCGCGTTCACATTGATGTCCAGCCAGCCAGGCTGCACTTCACGGAACTGACCCTGATACGGGCTTCCGTCAAGAATCGCGTCTGTTCGCTTTGGAACAGAATCGGGACTCTGGGCACGGACGATCGGATCTTCAGCATCGATTCTCTGCGATGTCGCAAATGCCACGGGTTCAAGGGAAAAGAACCGCGACGGCGTGACAGTACGAAATCCCATCAGGTCCGATTCATACACAGGATGGGCAACGTTATGAACTGAACCCACAGGTGGCGTGGCCACTGGTTTCGCTTCACGTTGATCCTGCGGACGCGCTGGTCTGGTCTGTCGTTTTTCCATGTCATCAGCTCGGATTCCAATGTCTGATTCATCGCGGTGAGTCAGCCAGTGATAGTCTTCGTCTGCACTCTGCAACGCAGATCGCTGAGCTGCGTTTGAGAATTCCTGAATCTCGTCATTTGAACCGGATGTAGGTCCCTGGGCGCGATATGTGCGCGAATCGGCCGAGAATCCAGACTGTCCAGGCTCGACTGGTTCGAATTGAAACCCGATGCCTGGTTCAAACAACTGGCTTCCGTTCAGCCGCGATTGTCCACGCTTGATAATTCGGGGATCTGCCAGGTTGCCCGGCTCAATCTGCATTCGGTCTAACACGAGAGTCTGCTTGGAATGTGGATGATCACCCTCGTATGTGACGTTGATATCGCGGACGTAGCGCGGTCGGTCTTCGTCAATTTCAAAGACCAGATCAACGATGCCCGGTTGTTCGATGAAATGCGGAGCAGGCGTCACCGTTGCAAAGAAGTGACCTTTTTCACCGTAATACCCCAGCATTCGGCGCACATCCTTTGCAAGAGGATACGCACTGTAATAGTCGCCATTCTTCAGTTTCGATTCTGACTTCAGGCGATTCGTCGCAATCGTGGCGTTGCCTTCATAACGAATCTCACGAACCTTGTAGCGACGTCCTTCGGTCACCACAAAGTGCAGATTGACATCCGAGCGGTCCCGGGAAAACAGAGGTTTCCCCGTGACTTCCACGTCAAAGAAACCAACGCTCGTGTAGTATTGTTTCAGGGCCTCAATGTCCGCCGGAATGGTATCAGGATTATAGATGCCACCAAAAATCAAAAAAGCTTCCTTGCTGATCAGGTTTTTTCGCAGATCTCCGTTCGACCAGAAATTATTGCCTTCGAACGTTCGGTCTTTCACCTGGACCTTCGGGCCTTCCGCGATCTGAAAGACGACTTCGCGATCACCAGCGTCTCCGCCTTTGATCAAAGTGACTTTGACAAAGTAATATCCTTTGTCCTTATATTCACGTTCAATACGAGTGACGGCTTCGCTATTCGCGCGGGCATCGAACGGACTGCCGGCCTTCAAGCCTGTCCATGCTTTCAAATGCTTGACCTTGACCTTATTGTTGCCACGAAATTCTACCCGTTGCACGATTGGTTTTTCGTGAACAGTGTAAACCAGGATCAGCCCATCCGGCGTATCGTCGAGGCGTTCCTTAACGTTGAAAAACCAACGTGTTGACATTAATGATCGAATGTCTTCGCGGATCAGTCGTTCAGAAATCGGGCGTTGCGGTTGAGCCTGAATTTTCTGCAGTATGACTGATTCCGGAATCGTCTGATTGCCTTCGATGCGAATATCGGCAACCGTCACTTCACCTTCCTGCTGAGCCATCACGAGCTCGGGCTGTGAGATGCATACGGTGGTTATCGCAACAAGCGACAGAACGCACGAACTCAGCCACACATGTGCGAGGCATCGGATTCGTTGAATCTGAGCGTGCGAACTTGGCATGTTCGGGCCTATGAACTGGGATGAAACTGAATGATCTCAGTCATGCTCAAGAGGAAAATTCTGCAGAATTTACCGGGATCGGCGGATAGAATTGAGACAGGAATGGAGGCGAGAGGCCGTAGCATTGCAGAATAGTGTGTTTTGACTCAAGACGAATGTCAGGAGAAATTCGGCAATCATTCGCAGCCTACAGATCCGGCTCAGATGGCAGCCTTATTCAAAACTCCTCCGCCTGCGTGCTTCTGGATAAATCTGGCGGTTACGCTGCAACAGCAGCTGAATCGCTGATAAAGGGAAGTGTGTCTTTTC